>NZ_QDDL01000008.1 GCF_003097315.1 Pelagibaculum spongiae | reverse complement strand
GTTGTGTCTCGTTGTTCGTGTCTCGTTCTGTTTGCGTTGCTGCCGTGACAGCGAGGTCGCATTATAGGGATACAAAGACAGAACACAAGCGGTTTGCTAAAGAATCTGCCAGAAAAAGTAAGTTATCGGTAATGTGCAAGCTAAGTGGTTGATTGTGCGTGCGAGCCGCCTGCAGAGTGGTTTATTCAATCCAAAAAAACCATCGAATCTGACTCTGCTAAAAGCTAGTTAGCTGTAGCAAACAGCTCCAATCTAGTAGTTAGCACTATATAGGTAGTGACTCACCAACTACTCGAGGTCGAAAAGGCAATATCGAGCTTGTCAAAATCTACTGCATATAAATGTAGCGCTAGCAGATTTGAATATGGTGCTTGTACATAACTAAATTGCAACCTCCTCTCTTCTCTCTTCTCTCTTCTCTCTAGCGAATGCTGATAGATCGAACGACCCCGATTAAACCCTTCAAATCTGACAACATGGCTCAACTAAAACAAATTAACGACAATTAAATTAAAACTAACAATCAATCAATTGGTTAGGGTTTACTTCTAGTTTTCCTCGCTGTTACAGCATCAACATGAAAACAAGGTAAATCACTGAAAAATACTGTGAAATAGTGGTTCAGATTATTACCAGCACAAACTGAAACTATTGCCCGGTGCTAATAAATCACCATTTCAACCTATTACAATTTCAAAATCTGGCATTACTGGTCAAACCAAAGCACTCGAAACTATAAATATATTTTAATTACGATGTTTTTATAATCTTGGTCAAATGTTATTCATTTTTATAAATTTGTAACGCATTGTTTTAATAGTTAGTTTAATTTTCGCAAGATACTTGCGTTGATGTTTGTCATGGAGTTGTTGGCTGTAAAAACCCAGTATGAGAGTTTCGACCAGTTCGCATGCAGATAATTTGCTACGGATTTCTTCCGGTTCTGAGTACTAAATTGATAATTTTTTACCGGAAAAATGGTTAGACACATTTCAATATATAATAGTTAACGGGTGCATTTATGAGCGAGTTTTTATCCCAATTTGTTTCAATGGGAAATACGATAATTTGGGGCTACATCCTTATTTATCTGTTGGTTGGTGTTGGTGTTTACTACACCTTTAAAACTAAATTTATTCAGTTCCGCCGCTTTGGCCATATGATTGAACTGATCAAAACCAGCCGTAACAATCCTGATAAAAACAATATTTCATCTTTTCAGGCGTTCTGTACCGGCCTGGCAGCCCGTGTAGGTACGGGCAACCTAGCGGGTGTTGCAATTGCAATCAGTCTTGGTGGACCTGGTGCAGTGTTCTGGATGTGGGCTATTGCCCTGATTGGTATGTCGACTGGTTTTATCGAGTCATTACTGGCTCAGGTGTATAAGATTAAAAACCCAGACGGTTCTTTCCGTGGCGGCCCTGCTTACTATATGGAACAAGGCCTTGGCCAGCGCTGGATGGGTACTGCATTTGCGATCTTTTTGATTATTGCATTTGGTTTTGCTTTTAACTCGGTTCAATCCAACACCATTGCAGCTGCTGTAGAAACTGCTTGGGGCATCGATAAAAGCGTTATGGGTATGGTGCTTGTTGTTCTGGCTGGTTTGAATATTTTTGGTGGTATTCGTGCAATTGGTCGAACCGCAGAAATTCTGGTGCCGTTTATGGCAGTCGCCTACCTTGGCTTGTCTTTATTTATTGTGGTTACTCACATCACTGAGATGCCAGCGGTATTTAGCTTGATCATTAAGAGTGCTTTCGGCCTGCAAGAAGCAGCCGGTGGTGTCGCCGGTTATGCAGTTGCCCAGGCAATGATGCAAGGTATTAAGCGCGGTTTGTTCTCTAACGAAGCAGGTATGGGTTCAGCACCCAACGCAGCAGCAGCAGCTCGTCCAACACCGAACCATCCTGCATCTCAAGGTTATATTCAGGCCTTTGGCGTATTTGTTGATACCATCATCATTTGCTCTGCAACCGCTGCTATCGTATTGCTTTCTGGTGTATTGGAATCTGGCAGTGAAGCAACCGGTATTGCCTTGACTCAGATTGCATTGAGTGAACTGGTGGGTAGCTGGGGAAGTGATTTTATTGCAGTGATTGTTTTGCTGTTCTCTTTCACTTCTATTATTGCCAACTATGCCTATGGCGAAAGCAACGTTGCTTACATCTTCAAAAGTAAGCATGCGATCACCATCTACCGTGTTGCGGTATTAGGCATGGTCATGATGGGTGCACTGGCTGAATTGCCAGCAGTATGGAATTTCGCTGACTTATCGATGGGCTTGATGGCGATTATCAACCTGATTGCAATTTTACTGCTGTCTAAGGTTGCCATGGCCGTACTGAGAGATTATGAAAAACAGGTTAGCGCAGGTAAGACACCTGAGTTTAATCCTGAAACATTGCCAGAGTTGAAAGGCAAAAAAATCTCTGAAGTGTGGACCAAGAAACAAGCCTAATTATTAGGGGATACTATTTGCTACTGGCAACGTGCCAGTAGCAAATATTTAATACAGCCTTTAATACCATTAGCATTGCGCACGACTTCTATTTATCTGACAAAATCAGCTTGGAATTAAAACCACCAGCCACACTTCGTCCCATAAAATAAAACTATTAGCGGTTTAAGTGCGTCCAGCTTTCTTGCCAAATTTGGTAATCATCTTCAGAAAATAACACTACATAAATAGTCTCGATGGATTCAGACTGACGCTGAAGAAATTGCTTACAAACTTTCAGCGCAACCTCAGAAGCCATTACCGATGGATAGCCATAAATCCCGGTACTGATCGCAGGAAAAGCAATACTTTTACAGTGGTTAGCATCGGCAACCAATAAGCTATAGCGATAAGCGTCCGCTAAAACAGTCGCCTCATGACTCCGACCGCCTTCCCATACTGGGCCAACTGCATGAATCAGAAACTTCGATGGCAAGTCGAAACCATGGGTGATTCTTGCCTCGCCCGGCGGACAAGGTGCCTGCTCAGCACACTCTTCGGCCAGACCTTCTCCAGCTGCCTGAAAAATCGCCCCGCAAACGCCACCACCTTCTGTTAACTGCTCATTAGCAGCATTTACAATGGCATCTACCTGCATGGTGACTAAGTCACCCTTGATGATTTCGATTGCCATGACTTGCGCTCCTTATATCTATCAAACATTTATCAAATTTGCTGTTTAATCGATTATGGACGCTGCAATGAAAACTCGACATCTACCCGAGCAGAAACTGCTTCAGTTCCAGCAGCAAAAGGAGCGGCTGCGGCCGAGCCAGACATTTCTGCCATCATTCGGTATTGCGGCTGCGGTGCATTACTGCCGCTCTCACGAATAGATACTGCCCCCCCTAATTGCTGACCGGTTTGCTTAGCTAACAACGTAGCTTTCTGAGTGGCTGCTTTCATCGCCTTAACCAGCGCTTGTCGATATAAAGATTCACGATCATCAAATGCCGGCTCAATACCCGTTAGCTGATTAGCGCCTGCTGCGACTGCACCATCAAGTAACCCAGGGAATTTTGATAAGTCACGCAAACGAAAAGTTACTTGCCGGTTTAAACGATATACTTGCTCGTACTCTCGGCGGCTATTATTTGAAAGTAATTTCAGTGGCCGTTGAATTTGGCCAATATTCACTCGTGCAGCTTTAATGTCTCGATCTTGCAAACCCAATTTTTTTGCCAGCTTTAGTAGCCGATCAACTTTCTGATTCACTTGCCGTTGCATTGGTTTAAGGTCGCCACCTTCTTCCACTACCGAAAAATGAAATAACATTTGGTCCGGAACGGCTTCAACCTGCGCCTGACCAAATACGCTAATCCGCTCTTTAACCTGGTCGGCAACAACTATCGTGTTGTAGCCAATACCACAACAAAATATTCCAACGGCAAGTGCTAATTTTTTCATGACCATATCCTTTTAATCTTCAAGCTGTTCAATTTCGTGACGTATTTCAGCCAACTTAGAGTGCACTACCTTTTCAAGATGTGAAATATCAGCCATTAACTTTTCTTTACGGCTTTTCACTTCATGCTTACGGCGGCAAATCGTTTCTAGTTCTTGAATAACAGCCAAACGAAGCTGACCGTCTTCTTCACTACGCTGAAATTTGAATTTATGGCTTTTGGAAAACAGTTCGCTTCCAGATTTTTTGAGGTAAACCTTGAGGACGTCAAACACGCCTTCCCTGCGGAAAATGAAACTTTCAATACGCTGAGGTTGCTCTATTCCAAGCTTGTTCAAGTGGGGATACATTGGCAGCTCCGTTCAGCTCTGACTTTATCACCAGACGCTCATTTAGAACGGAACCACCAAGTTGGTCAATGGGAATTATGTATAAAATGTATTTGCCGGATCTGAATCACCGACAAACAACAAAGCAGAAGCGCTCAAGTGGAATAGCCATTAATTTCAAGTTCGCAGATACGCTTTTGTTGCATGGCCATTTCCATCACCATGCCGCGCTGTTGACTACGACAACTATCCTGATAACTCTCTATCGATTGAGCAACCAGATCACCAATAAACTGCGCCTGATTTTCGTCATACTCAGGGGGAAGTTGTAACTCTATTTCTACATCAGGTAAATACATGTACTGAGGCAACAAACCTTTTAGTGAAGCTTGCCAGGCCTTCAATACATCTGGATCGCTGTGCTGCAGATGGTTATCTATGATGTTTTCTATCTCTTTTTGCCACAGGGTTTCTTGCCGGGGAAACTCGATAATCTTTGCTGTCATAAAATTCTCCTTTCTCCGCTTGCTCCTTGCTCTTAATTTAGACTAGCGGAGAAATCAGAAAATTCCCGGCACAGGTCTGTGCTAACTACAAAAACGCCGGTGCAAAACTCCCACAATCTCACTGGTGACAGGGTCTGCCAGCGAGTAAAAAATTGTTTGCGCATCGCGACGAGTTTTTACTAAACCATCACGGCGAAGCACTGCAAGGTGCTGGCTCAACGCTGATTGGCTCAAATCTAGCGATTCATTTAACTGACCGACCGACATCTCAATGCCATCTAGCATGCACAGAATCATCAATCGATTGACATTGGCTAACGCCTTGAGCAGTCGAGTTGCCTCCCCAGCATTTTCTCTTAGCTCAGTCATGTTCGTGCCAGTCTCCTGACCACAAGGTAACGTCATTCCAACTCTCCCACATACTATCTAAAAATTAGATATTGCTAATTTAGCAGATTCTAATAGAATTGGCTGCATTAGAAGATACTAATGAAGATGCACTGAAAATGACATATATACCTTCGTCCGATCCACACATGCCTAAAATGGCTGAAAGATTGCTGGCTCTGTCACTCAATGCACCGCGTGCTGTTTTTATGACCACATTGGTTGCGGTTATTATTTCAATCGTTGCAGCGTTTAATATCCAAATCGATACAGACCCGGAAAATATGCTGCCTTATCAGCAACAAGACCGGGTTTTTCACCGCCAAGTAAAACAAGACTTCGAATTATACGACAGCCTTGTTGTCGGATTGGTCAGTGAAACAACCATTTACCAGCCAGAAACACTGGCAAGATTAAAAACCCTAACTGATCAAATCAAACAGATTGAAGGGGTTGTTCCGCAACAAGTTTTATCTTTTTCTACCGTGGATAACATCCGACAGGAATCCGGGGCAATTCGTTTTGAATGGTTAATGCCCCAAGCGCCAAAATCTGAGCAACAAGCCAGCAAAATTGCTATCTCCGTTGCTAAGCTACCCATGCTCAAGGATACCCTTGGCTCAGGTAATGGACAGGCCGCGGCGATATACGTTCCCATTCTTGACAAACATCTTAGTTACGACATATCACAAAAAATTCGAGCACTTTCAGAAAAACCCATAGCAGGCATAGACTTGCACATTACTGGTCTACCTGTTGCGGAAGATACATTTGGCATAGAAATGTTTATTCAAATGGCGGTCTCTGCACCGGCGGCGGCAGTTTTGATTTTTATTCTGCTGTGGTTTTTCTTTAGAAGCCTGTCACTAATTACCGCACCCATGTTACTAGCGATGGTAACCGTTATTGTCACCATGGGCGCTCTGATTGGTAGCGGGTTTTCAGTTCATATTATGAGCTCGATGATTCCGATCTTCTTAATGCCAATTGCTGTGGTCGATTCAGTGCATTTGCTATCTGAATTTGCTGATCGTTATCACCCTGGTAGCAGCCGTCGGCAAGTATTGGCTGAAATTTTTGCCGAACTCTATCGGCCGATGCTGTTTACCTCAATTACCTCGGCTTTAGGCTTCGCATCTTTAGCCTTCACCCCGATTCCGCCGGTACAAGTATTCGGTTTATATATCGCTGGTGGCATTTTATTAGCCTTCCTACTCACTCTGACTTTTCTGCCTGCTTGGATCATGATGCTGTCAGAGAAACAATTGGCGGTGATGCAGCGCGCACACCACGGTGCTAATAGTGATAACAATCGCGGTGAAAATAGCGGAAAGAGTGCCAGCGGAAAATTAGCTCGGCTATTACCTTCAATCGGTCGCTTTGCTTTGAACTATCGCCTGCCGATTACCTTGACTAGCGTGGCATTACTGGCAATTTCAGGCTGGGGAATCTCTACCATCCAAATTAACGACAATCCGGTACGCTGGTTTAAGTCAGATCACGAGATTCGAATTGCAGATAAACAGCTCAACCAACATTTTGCCGGCACTTACGATGCCTGGTTTGTTATGGAGCAAACTCAGCCACCAAAAATTTCAGGTGCACTTAAAAAAGTAATTGTCGATTTATCGGTTGCTGAATTAACCGAAAATTCTCTGCAACAAGCAATTGATCAAAACCAGATAGATCAACTAATTGATCTAGCCAACAATCAACTCGATTCAGATGAAGATCGATATGAACAATGGATTGAAGTAATCGATGGTCTAGAACAAATACAAAGTGATTCTCGTTATTTCCGAAACCCTCAGATATTGGCTTATATGGATCGCTTAGCTGAATACCTTGAATCACAACCTGAAATTGGCAAGGTAAATAGCTTGCCAATGTTAATCAAAACAGTTTTCCGCGAATTAAATAGCGGCCAACAACAAGATTTCCGCTTACCTGACAGCCAAGCTGGTGTCGCCCAGGCATTGTTAAGTTATCAATCTTCGCATCGGCCTGATGATTTATGGCACTTGGTAACACCGGATTATCGTAAAAGCTTACTTTGGCTTCAGCTAAAAAGTGGCGATAACCAAGACATGAGTATTGTGCTGGATAAGGTTCAGCAATGGATCGATGACAATCCACTACCTGAAGGTGTAACCACTAATTGGGCAGGCCTTACTTATATCAATGTAATCTGGCAGCAAGAAATGGTCGCTGGTATGGCAAACAGTCTGCTAAGTGCATTTATTGCAGTACTGGTTGTTATGACGCTTTTATTCCGCTCATTTAAATATGGTTTATTAGCGATGGCGCCGCTCACTCTGACCATTTCTTTAATTTACGGAATTATCGGATTTATTGGTAAAGATTACGATATGCCAATTGCTGTTTTATCGGCATTAACTCTCGGACTTTCAGTCGATTTCGCCATTCATTTCTTACAACGAGCTCGCTCACTTTACCAAGAATATAACGACTGGCAAAAGGCCATCGCAGAAATGTTTCAGGAGCCCGCTAGAGCAATAGCCCGAAATGCTTTAGTCATTGCCATTGGTTTTACTCCGTTATTATTGGCACCACTAGTTCCGTATATCACCGTTGGATTCTTCCTAGCTGCAATTATGGCAATTTCTGCTTTGGTGACTCTATTACTACTACCAGCATTGCTTTTCAGCTTTAGAAAAACACTGGCATAAACAGAATCAATAGGAATTTGGACATGAAATTATCAAGTTTGGCTTTATTAATTCCAATGCTGTTTGGCAGTGCAGTTACTTCTATTAATGCTGAGGAAAATGCCAGCAATGGCATGACTGCCGACCAGTTAGTCGCTAAAGCAAATTTAGCTAGCTATTACGCCGGCAATGATGGCCGCGCTAAAGTTCGGATGATTATCGAAGATAACCAAGGCCGCAAACAGCGGCGTGAATTTACCATTTTGCGCAAAGATAAAAGCGACGGTGGCTTACAAGATATGTTGGTGATTTTCAGCCGTCCTAGAGATGTTCGCAATACTGCGTTTCGTGTTGCGAGAAACCCTAATGGTGAAGACGATCGCTGGCTTTATTTGCCTGGATTAGATCTAGTCAAAAGAATTGCTTCTGGAGATAAACGTTCTAGTTTTGTTGGTGCTCATTTCTTTTATGAAGATGTTTCTGGCCGCAATCCGCAAGCCGACCAACACCAGTTACTAGAAGAAACCGCTGATTTTTATCGACTAGAAAATACTCCAAAGAAACCTGATCAAGTTGAGTTTGATAGTTACCAAGTGTGGATAAGTAAAACCAGCTGGATTCCGAAAAAAATAGAATATAAAAAAAATGGCAAGATATATCGCCGAATAGAAGCATTGAAAATTGAAACTATCGCCGGTATTCCAACCGTCACTTTATCTCGAGTATCTGATTTGCAAAGTGGCGGAAAAACCACCATGAAATTTGTTCAGGTGAGTTATGACCTTGGGCTACCTGATAGTATTTTCAGCGAAAGGGCATTAAGAAAGCCTCCTGCTACTTGGTTGAAGCAACATAAGTCTGAGAAAAAATCATGAGCAAGCATCTCTCTCTATGGCTGGCTGTTTTAGTGTTGTCTCAACCTGCTTGGGGGAATGAAAACTTACAGCTGGTATCAACTCAAAATGAACAACTAGATTCAGAATTTGATAGCGACTTTTCTGATGACAATTTTTCAGATGATGGCTTTTTAGATGACGCGTGGAACGATACTGATCAACAAGAAAGCCTATGGTTTGTCCAAGGTTTTAGTGAATTCGGCGGCGGTATAAAAACCCATGACGGCCTAATTAGCAATGATGCTAGCTTGCTGGAACTACGACAAAGAGTTGATGCCGACTATAGCGGTGAAAACATCCAATTTTCTGGCAAGCTGGATGTTTTTTACGATGATTTATCCATCGATTATTCTGACAACCAAGCAGCTAACCAAGGCGAACTAAAATATAAATTACGCCAAGCCCGCTTTGATTTATCTTTGGCAGATACTGACCTACGCCTTGGCCGGCAAACACACACATGGGGATTAGGCGATTTAATTTTTTTGAATGATTTATTTCCAAAAAATTGGGTGGCGTTTTTTAGCGGGCTTGATGATGAATACATGAAGCAGCCGCAAACCAGCATCAAGCTATCTCACTCTTTTTCAGATTGGAATATAGAATTGGTGGTTAGCCCTGAATTTGCCCCAAGCCAATCAATTAGTGGGCAACGTTTTGTCTGGTTTGATCCAAGAGTTCAATCAGTTGCCGCAACTGATCCACAAGCCAACCAGACTAAGCAGAGCGAATGGGCGATTCGTGCCAGTCGATCAATTGATCGCTATGAACTAGCTTTATACGGCTATCGCGGTTTTTATAAGCTGCCCGCTGCAATCAATGACGATAATATTTTTTATCATCCTCGTTTAAGCAGCCTTGGCTTTAGCCTGCAAGGACCATGGGATGAGCGATTATTCAAGCTTGAATCCAGCATATATATGTCAGAAGACAATCGCTCTGGCCAGCTGGCCAACCTACCGAATGACCAATTTCGGCTATTGGTCGGTGTCGAACAGGAAGTTGCCAGCAAGCTAACGCTTGGCCTGCAATATTACCTAGAAAATACTTTGGACTATCAGCAACTGAAGCAAAGTCGCCTTGGTGATGACACCATTGCTGATCGTTATCGACAATTACTGACAGCGCGCCTTACTCAACAGGCCCTGCAAGATAAATTAATTATCAGCCTGCTCAGCTTTTACTCGCCAACTGACCAAGATGCCTACCTGAGGCCGCAAATACATTACAAACCAGACGATCAATGGCGAATAAGTGCTGGAGGCAACCTGTTCTACGGTAAAAAAATTCACACTTTCTTTGGTCAATTCGAAGAAAACACCAATCTCTGGCTGCGCTTGAGATACCAATATTAATTACCCACAACTTATCTCGGGAGATGAATAAAATGACAGTAAATGATGCACTGAGATTAATGGCCGGCGCGTTTATTCTATTAAGCTTGGCTCTGTCTCAATACCATAGTCCAAATTGGCTATGGTTTACCGGGTTTATCGGATTAAACCTTCTACAATCAGCATTTAGCAAATGGTGCCCAGCAATGTTTATCTTTAAAAAAATGGGGTTAAAAGAAGGTTGAACCGGTAAAAACGTGACCTGGATCGATAACTAGAACGAATCTACTTCAATAACTATATTTTGTTCTGATTAGGGGTTGTGTTTTGAATCGCCAGGCGTAAAATGCGCGGCATCTGATCTGTGATGACTGATTTTCCACCCCTTTTTTTCAGTTAAGCGGATTGAGCACCCTGATGATGACTGGCATTGAACAACTACTCGCCCTTTTTATGGTTGCCCTGCAACCCGGTTGTACTTCAGCCGGTCGTCTTCTATTTTTTAAAGCTCCTTCATTTGAAGGGGCTTTTTTTTTATCTAAAAAACCTTTCTACTATCCCCTGTTACACCTGCTGGATGACAACAACCTATGAATAATCCTTTATATAAGCGGAATATTATCTCAATTCCCGATTTCAGCCGTGATGAACTGCAGTTAGTCATTGATACTGCCGAGCGGATCAAGGCAGCACCGGGTAGGCAGCTTCTTAAGGACAAGATTGTAGCCAGTTGTTTTTTTGAACCCTCAACTCGAACCCGGCTGTCTTTTGAAACCGCGATTCAAGCTTTGGGTGGTCGTGTGATCGGTTTTTCCGATGATGGAAATACTTCAGCCAAGAAAGGCGAAACCCTAGCTGATGCTATGAAAATTATCGGCAACTATGTTGACGCCGTCGTCATGCGCCACCCACAAGAAGGCTCTGCTAGATTAGCGAGTGAGTTCTCTTCAGTGCCGATTGTTAATGGCGGTGACGGTGCCAATCAGCATCCAACACAAACCTTGCTCGATTTATTATCAATCCATGAAACCCAAGGCACATTAGATGGTTTGCGAGTAGCGTTGGTTGGTGATTTGAAATATGGCCGCACCGTACACTCATTAGCTCAAGCGCTGACGCATTTTAACTGCCAGTTCGATTTCGTTTCGCCTGATGCGTTAGCGATGCCTGAATACATACTTGAAGAGCTGGATGATGCAGGTATGCAGTATCAACATGCCGCCACTTTAGAAGAAGTGATTCCGCATGCCGACATTATCTATATGACTCGGGTACAACGTGAACGCTTTGAAGAAAGTGAATATCAACACATTCGCGGCAACTTTATTCTAAAAGCCGACATGTTGAAAACCGCCAAGCCAAACTTACGGGTGCTGCATCCACTTCCTCGGGTTGATGAAATTGACGTTGATGTAGATAGCACGCCATACGCTTACTATTTCGAGCAAGCTAAAAATGGCTTGTATGCTCGCCAGGCGCTACTGGCCTTAGTTTTGAATCAATCGGTTTAGGGAGTCAGCAGCATGCCTAGCAACAAATTAATGGTCGAAGCGATTGAGAAAGGAACCGTTATTGACCACATTCATGCCGGCGCCGGAATTAAGATCCTTCGTTGGTTGCAGCTATTGAATGATCATGACCGAATTACTGTCGGACTAAATCTGCCCAGCAAGCATCATGGTTATAAAGATTTGATCAAGGTCGAGAACCGGATTCTGACCGATCAGGAAGCCAGCGAACTAGCAATTTTTGCACCTGAAGCCACAGTCAACCGCATTGAAGACTATAAAGTTAAAGACAAGTTTGCAGTTAGCTTGCCCAAAAGGGTTACCGGTGTTTTTCTCTGCCCTAATTCCAACTGCATTACCCGAACAGAGAAAGTCGCTACACTGTTCAAGCTGGAAAATAATAAGAAAGGCTTACGAATGAAATGCCATTATTGTGAGAAGCATTTCAACCGTGAAGTCATGAGCAAGGTTGCCTTTTAACAAATAACTTTAAAAAATGATTTAACCATTCTATTTAAGGCTTGAATCGAGCACAAAAAAAAGCGCAGCGTATATTACGCTGCGCTTTTTAATAATGGCCCCTGTATGTCAGGTATCCTGCAAGAGAGTCAATCTGGTACGACATGCAGCAAGAGTGGTATCAGGTCTCCGTCGCTTTGACGAAACATACAGGGGGCAAGCTTTATGAGTTGATCAAATAAGTTACTGCATTGAATATCTCTTAGTTGATCAACTCATTCCATAAACTGTTCACCGCAATTGTTAACGCTTCTCCTAGTGAGAACTCGTTATCGAAAAATAGATATTTCTGATCTGAATCAATTCTTTCACAATTAATATCAAACTATGATTCAGTTAGTCAAGCATATTTTTCAATTTTTGTTTATTTAATTCTGGCTGGTAAGCGAGAATCTTTATCTGGCTGGGCAATACGTTGATAGTGCGCCATCTGCTTTAACAATATCAACCTGATAGAATGCTTGATAAACACGGAAGAGGGAATAATTACCCCGATTTTCGCATTATTTTGTTACCGCTACTCATAATCACAACCACATTAGTGTTGGTTTTAAACTTGCCTAGCAAGCACCATGGCGACAAAGACCCGAGTTAAGGTTGAGAACTGGATTCTCACCAATCAAGAAGCCAGCGAACTAAATTGTCACGCCTGAAACTACCGTCAATCGCATTGAAGATTACAAGGTTAAAGGCAAGCTTGCAGTTAGCTTGCCCAAACGGGTTACTTGTGTTTTTTTAAGCCCTGATTCCAATTGCCTGCCCTCACAGAAAAAGCATCAACTTTGTTTCGGCTGGAAAATAATAAGAGCGGACTACGAATGAAGTGCCACTTCTAAGCTTAGTTAATTTCTAAATAAAAAGCGCGGCGTATTTAAACGCCGCGCTTTTTAATAATGGTCCCTGTCTGTCAGGTATCCTGCAAGAGAGTAAATCTGGTACGACATGCAGCAAGAGTGGTATCAGTCCTCCGTCACTTCGACGAAACAGATAGGGAGCAAGCTTTACAATTTGATCAATAGGTTAACTACAAATAAATATCTCCTAATTGACCAAATCATTCCATAAACTATTCACCGCAATTGTTAACGCTTCTCCTAGTGAGAACTCGTTATCGAAAAAATACATATTGCTGATCTGAATCAACCCTTTCTCAATTAATATCAAACTTTGATCCAACTGGTCAAGTGTATTATTTAATTTTTGTTCATTTAATTCCGGCTGGTAAGCCAGAATCTTTATCTGGCTGGGCCATACATCTGATAATGCACCTTCCGCTTTAACAATATCAATCTGATGAAAGGTCTGGTAAATACGAGTGGGAATAATCACACCAACTTCATGGTTATTTTGCAAAATAATATCAGCCCGAGTCCCTAGGTCAGCACTGACACTAAAAGCTATTTTTTCGATCTGATAAAGCTCAATAAGATTTCTGGCATGAGCTGATAAGTCAGCCTCTACAGCTAGTGCGCGAACGATTAACTGAGGCTGGTCTCCACTCAACCAACCATATAACTTTTGCGCCTGATTGTTAGCTGTCACAGATGGACAAATGGTTAGCCAACCAAAAAAAATAGTGATACTAAATATCAGTAGATAGTAAGGAGCTACCCATCGCTCATGAGTTTTGAAAATTGATGACATGAAAAACCTCAAAGGCTTCGATAAACCCCTGAAGCAGGCCCGACTTATTCGCTATTAATTGATTAGCAATTAATTATTAGGTAAAAGCAAAAAAGCTAGCTCATCCATGATGAAATGAATAATGAAATGTTAAAGAGCAGCGAACTACTGATAAAATTATAGAACAGCGTCACAAATACTTTTAAAACTGCGACCAGTGGCCGGTCATTATGGATTGGTGGAAAATAAAAACAAATTAAACGACAATGATATAGTTTATCCGTAAACTAGTCTCACAATAATGATTAATTTGTTTTTAATGATCTCCCTCCAAAAAAACGCCTTCATTTAACTTCCACTCTTTCCGCCAGCAGCGCAGTCAGATTTGATAAGCCATAGGCGCAATCCGACACTTTTAAAAATTTCTGCCGATATCTGATTTCGTTAATTATCATCAAGCCTTGTAACCATAAACAGTGCGCGTTGAATAATTAATTCAGCGTAGATTGGTTAGGCTAGAAATAATCGCTTCATTTCTTATCTTGGCATCTCTAGCATCCAAGGCCGTCACTCAAAATCTTCTGCTAACTAGGCATAGCGAGCAAAAACCAAGCTCAAATCCACACAATACCAATTTGCTTGTACAAAAAACTTGACTTGTACAACACGTATTGCCATCTTAGTTGTACAAGAAAGGAATCTTGTATAAACAAGTTGGAGTAGCGAAATGAAACGTAAGTTTGAGAAGATTAAAATTGGAATAAGCGGTTGTTTATTAGGTCAAAATGTACGCCATAACGGCGGACATAAACGCAATCGCTATTGCACCGACCAGCTCAGCAAGTGGTTTGATTTCCAGCCAGCTTGCCCGGAAATGGCTATTGGCATGGGGGCACCGCGTCCAGCGCTTCGTTTAATCGGAGACCCGCTTCAGCCACGGATGGTCGAATCTGACAATCAAGAAAATGACTACACAGATAAGATGCAAGACTGGAGCAGCCAAGCAATCAACTCTATGTCTCAGCTCTCTGGCTATATCCTCGCGGACAAATCACCCAGTTGTGGTTTATTTCGAGTTAAATGTTACAACGACAAAAATCATCCTGAGCATCTATCTAGAGGGATTTTTGCCAAAGCCTTAACCGATCAATTTCCATTGCTGCCGGTGGAAGAGTCGGGGCGATTAAATGATCCACAGCTTCGCGAAAACTTTATTATGCGAGTATTCGTTTACCGCGACTGGCAACAACTGATGCAGAAACCGTTAAAGCCCAAGCTACTAATAAATTTTTGGGCACAATATAAATATTTAGCAATGGCGCATGGCCAAACTGAATATCGAAAAATTGGTCGATTAATTGCCAATTTGAAAAAAAGACCCATTGATGTGACCGCTGAAATGTTTATACAACAGTTAATGCAGCATATCAGCAAGCCTGCCAGCCGCAAAAACCATTCCAACGTGATGCAGCATCTACAAGGTTTTCTCAAAGCAGCACTGTCAGCTCAAGATAGAACAGAACTGAGCAAGCTAATTGAACGGTACCGTAAAGGAATTATTCCACTGGAAGTGCCTATGACGTTACTGAGACATCATTTCAGTCACCAATCAAATCCATGGGTCGAGCTACAAGTTTACTTTGAGCCACACCCACAAGAGCTTGAACTGGCATCTCAAATTTAGCCATTTAATAGACAGCTACTAAACAACTACCGGATTTTTAACAGATGAAGCAGCAACCTGATACCACTGACAGCAATAGCAAATC
This sequence comes from Pelagibaculum spongiae, assembly GCF_003097315.1. NCBI lineage: Bacteria > Pseudomonadati > Pseudomonadota > Gammaproteobacteria > Oceanospirillales > Pelagibaculum > Pelagibaculum spongiae. Next base: position 189,481 of record NZ_QDDL01000008.1, on the reverse strand, counting down.
GTCACAGCAGTTGACTATGACAATCACTGAACTTTCAGAGATAACTACCATTAATGCGGTGACTCTGAGAGCCTGGGAAAGGCGCTATGGCCTGCTTAATCCGCGCAGAAGCAGTAAGGGGCACCGCTTTTATACTCAGCAGGATTTGCAGTTAATTCAGGCGATTCAACAGTGGCTGGCCCGCGGGGTTCCCATTGGTAAAGTTAAGCCTTTAGTGGCTAAAGATAAGCTGACAACTGAATCTGAGGCTGAATCAGATAGCGGTGATCTTTGGCAAGATAATCTAAGTCAGTTACTGGATTCACTCGAGCAATTAAACCTAGATGCGATTAGCAAACAGATCAGACAGCTAGATAAAGAATATCCACTGGCGCTTCTATCCGAACATTTCTTTTTTCCATTAGCTAAAGCGCTATTAAATCGCTGGCAAAACCATTATGCAGCTCAAGTAGAACAATCACTGCTCTACCCGATTTTGGAACAAACACTGCAGTTTAAGCTAGACAAACTGCCAGTCGACAACAGTCAGTGCTGGTTAGTCATGCCGTTAACTAATCAGGTTGCTCGCTGGAAACGTTTAATGGGCAGTGCTTTGCTAGCCAGCCATAGAAAAAAAGTGATTTTCTGCGACCACCCCTTATCTGCTAGCCAAACTGAATATTTGTTTAAAGGCATCAATCTGCAAGGCTTGTTGTTAGTGGGTGACAAGTATCCATCTAGTAGCGAATTGGATCACTTACTTGGTGGCAACAAATCTCTTGCTCCACAGCATCAAAGCAAGATTTGGCTGGCTTTTGGTACCGGCGCAACTGTCAGCCAGCAGCAACTTCAACAACGAGGTATTAAAGTAATTGGTGAGCTAGGCCAACTACCGCAATTGCTTCAGGGAGAAAATAATGGAAACGGACATTCACAATAAAGCATCACAGATCAAATCAGCAGAGCAGTATCATGTAACTGATATTGATCCGATTGAAATGGCAAGCCAGTCTAAGTTGCCCGATGTAATCAAACAAATGATGGAGTTATACCAGTCATTAAATTACAACAACATAGAGTCAATCAAACAAGTCTATCGAGATGATGTTGAATTTATAGATCCCGTTCATCGAATCGTTGGCTTAAAACAATTACGCCACTATTTTCGTGGCCAATATCAAAATGCTCAATCGATTAGTTTTGAATATCATCAAATCTGGTGCAACCAGAACTCACAGCATAGTGAAACACTTATCCGTTGGACGATGAAACTGACCCACAGCCGACTTAATGCGGCAAAGCCATACCAAATTGATGGTATCAGTCAGATTAAAGCAGACGCCGAAAAAATATTTTTCCAGCAAGATTATTTTGATCTCGGTGAACTAGTTTATCAACGGCTACCGGTTATTGGCAGTATTATTCGTTGGATTAAACAAAAAATATAACCGTCGCTGCAACCTGTAAACGAGGTAAAGGAATGAAAAAACTGGTATGGATTACCGGAGGTGGCTCAGGTCTTGGGGCTGCACTAGCCAAAGCACATGCAGACAACGGCTGGCAAGTCATCATCAGCGGTAGAAACCAACTAAAACTTGATGCGGTTTCCAGCACACACGCATCAATTTCTGCCATGCCATTAGACATTAGTAATTTGCAGCAATGTGAAGTTTTGGTATCTGAAATAATTAAAGCTCAAGAAAAATCGGGCCAGCTGAAACGTGTTATTTTAAACGCAGGAACCTGTGAATATATAGATCAAGGAAAGATCGAAGCAGAATTATTCAGTCGAGTTTTCGCAACCAATTTTCAGGGAACAGTTAATTGCTTGCAGCCATTAATTAATCAATTCGAAAAAAAGCCATTACAAATTGCTGTGGTCAGTAGCATTTCTTCATTACTGCCAATGCCTCGAGCTGAAGCATATGGCAGCTCTAAAGCAGCATTGGACTACTTGGTTGAATCGCTACGCTGTAGCCTTTTTGACAGCAAAATAAAATTATGTCTAATTCAACCTGGTTTTATCAAAACGCCTTTAACTGAAAAAAACAACTTTCCCATGCCAGGAATAATAAGTGCTGAGCAAGCAGCTAAAAAGATTTTTAGTGCAATGAATCAAAACAAACCAGTGATTCGATTCCCAAAAAGATTGCATTGGCCAATGAGGTTAATAGCGATGCTTCCGGTCATTTTCCGCAGCAAACTATTACAAAGCCTAACTCAAAAGCCCCACAGAAAGATGTCGATTACCGCAAACAGGGAGCAGTAAGTAATGAAAATAGCTGTTATTGGTAGCGGTATTTCTGGAATGACTGCTAGCTGGTTATTATCCAAAGAACATGATGTCTCGTTATTTGAAGCTGATGACCATCTAGGCGGCCATACTGCGACTAAAACGGTCACGGTAGACAACCAGAATTGGGAGATAGACACTGGATTTATTGTGTTCAACCAAAAAACCTACCCAAATTTCATTAAAATATTAAATTTGCTTGGTATTGAAAAAAAACCAACTGAAATGGGATTCAGTGTTAGCTGCAAAAAAACCGGTATTGAATATAGCGGCAGTGGCCTTAATGGTTTGTTTGCACAAAAGAAAAACTTTCTTTCAATTAAATTTCTAAAGATGATAAAAGACATTTTGAAATTTAATGCTGATGCTACTCGTCGTGTTAACAAGAACAATATTTCAAACGATTTGACACTTGAGCAGTACATTCAACAACAAAGGCTTGGCGATAGATTTAGCAATCATTATTTGCTGCCTATGGCTGCGGCTATTTGGTCATCAAGCTTAGAGCAAGCAGCTAAAATGCCACTCGATTTCTTCCTTAAATTTTTCGATAACCATGGCTTATTAACCGTCACTGACCAACCACAGTGGCAGGTCGTTTCAGCAGGCTCCCATCAATATCTGAAAGCAATTGAAAAAAACATGCAAGCTAAGGTCTATCTTAATGCTCCGGTAGAAAGTGTTCGCAGGATTGCCGATAACTCCGTTGAACTTCTGGTTAATGGCGAAAAACATCTTTTTGATCGAGTGATTATGGCAAGCCACGCAGATCAATCTTTAAAAATATTATCTGATGCCAGTGAACAAGAAAAAGCCTTGCTAGAGAGCGTACCTTATCGGCCAAGTCATGTTGTGTTGCATACCGATACTTCATTATTACCTGAAAACAAAAAAGCCTGGGCAGCATGGAATTACCAACTCTCATCGAATAACAAGGGTTGCGCCACTGTTACTTATAACATGAATATTTTACAAGGATTAGATCAACTAAATAAAAAAATTAACACTATAAGTAGCCGTAAACCAATGCCCGTTTTTTGTGTCACTCTAAATCAATCAAAGCAAATCGATCCGACCAAGATTCTCGGTCAATATCAATATAGCCACCCTGGATTTACCTTATCAGGCATTAAGCAGCGAGATAAATTTTCAAGTGCGAGTGGCAGCAACCGAGTATGGTTCTGCGGCGCTTGGTTAGGCAACGGGTTTCATGAAGATGGTGTTGTTAGTGCTTTAAAAGCATTATCAAATTTTGGTATTACGCTACCTGATAAGCTTGAGCCAAACCAACAAGAGATATCTTCAAAAATAAATTTACAACAAACAACTTCCGATAAAAATTATAAGGTTAGCAGCGAATGAAAAATGCTAACCAAACTGACAGCGCAATTTATCAAGGTAAAGTGCGTCATCGTCGTTTTTTTCCAAAATCACATCATTTTGATTTCCCATTATTTATGGTCTGGCTCAACCTTGACCAAATTGATCAATTTTTAAGGAAATCTTTTTGGTGGGGAAAAAAGAAGTTTTGGCCTGCCAGCTTCCAACAGCAAAATTACCTCCAGTCATTGCTACCTTTTAACAAGGACTGTTTGAAAAGCCGAGCTAAAAAGCTGTTGAAAGACAAGCTAAACAAGGAAACTGACCAGATATTTCTGATGACACATTTTCGATATTTTGGTTTAGCATTCAATCCAATATCTTGCTTTTATTGTTTTAAAGACAATAAACTTCAGGCAATCATTGCTGAAGTTAGCAATACACCATGGAAAGAAGCGATTCATTACGTTCTAGATTGCAGCCAACCACCACAACAAGAAAAACAAAAAATATGGTTCGATAAAAAAATGCATGTTTCTCCGTTTAATCCACTGAACATGCATTACCAGTGGTACAGTAATACACCCAAAAAACAATTTAATTTACACCTTGAGACCCATGATCCACGTGGCAAAGTGATGGACGCTACATTAACTCTCGAGCGCATAGTTGCTAACAAGGAAAACCTGCAAAAAATCTTGTGGAAATTTCCATTAATGACACTAAAAGTGGTTTGGGGAATTTACTGGCAAGCTGTGAAATTATGGTTCAAAAAAGTGCCGCTTTTTGATCATCAGAAATACCATTACCCTACTGCTGTTGAGAGTTACCAGCAAGGATCTCTTCGGCCTATGACTTTGAAAAAAGACCAATCAAATAAAAACCAGACAATCTCGGAATCAGCTACTTCGACCCCAACTGACGGCCGGAACTCGCTTTCTAATGACAGCTCTGACAAAGCTACTATTCCAGTCGTACTGGCAATAACTAAAACGCAACAACCAACTGAATCGTCACAACCGCATATGGATTTGCAGCAAAGCTCATCGCGAGATGAGCCTTCATCAACAGAATTTTTCAGGTGAATATCATGGATAAGACAATCAGTACTTCTGGCGTGGCAAATATCAGCTGGAGTGAAAATACCAGTAAAAAAATACTGTTAAAGCTACTTAAAAAAATTGAAAATGGCCATTTGACTATTATTGATGAGCAGCAAAAGCGTTTGGAATTTGGTGGCTGCGGGCAACGTGCAGATCTCAAGGCAACCGTCATCATTCAGCAGCCCCAAGCATGGAAAGCTCTACTAACTGGCGGCAGTATTGGTGCAGGTGAATCCTTTATGCGAGGTGATTGGCAGACCCCTAATTTAACACCAGTTATTCAGCTTCTTTTAGCAAATCTGTCAGTACTAGATCAACTAGATAGTCGCTTTAGCCGGATAGCTGCGCCCCTTTTCTCGATTGCTCATTGGCTCAAAGATAATTCTAAAAAAGGTTCACAAAAAAATATTTCAGCACATTACGATTTAAGTAATGATTTTTTTAGGCAGTTTCTCGATCCTGAAATGATGTATTCCTGCGCTTGGTTTAAAGGTCAAACAACCACACTAGAACAAGCAGCTGTCGATAAGTTGGAATTGATCTGTCAAAAGTTAGAACTCTCAGCTGACGACCATCTACTGGAAATTGGCACCGGATGGGGTGGTATGGCAATTTATGCCGCGCAGAAATATGGCTGTAAAGTAACTACCACCACCATTTCCGACCAGCAATATAGCTATACCAAGCAACGTATTGAATCGTTAGGATTGCAAGATAGAGTCACACTACTAAAGAGTGATTACCGAGATTTAACTGGTCAATACGATAAATTGGTTTCAATTGAAATGATCGAGGCGGTTGGGCATAAGTATCTCGATACCTATTTCAAAAAACTCGATCAGCTAATTAAACCCAGCGGACTAGCATTAATTCAAGCAATCACTATTCTCGATCAACGTTACCATCAGGCAAAGAACTCTGTAGATTTTATCCAACGCTATATTTTTCCAGGTGGTGCGCTACCATCAATTACTCGGATCAGCCAAGGCCTAACCAAAACTAGTCAGTTAGCCATTGTCGATGCACATTCGATTGGTCAGCATTACGCTAAAACTTTAAGTGAATGGCGAAAACGTTTTTTAGAAAATATTGAGCAGGTGAAACAGCTCGGTTTTGATCAAAGTTTTATTAATCGCTGGTTATTTTATTTAGGTTATTGCGAAGGCGGATTTCTAGAAAGGCACACTGACACTTACCAATTACTGCTAGCAGCACCAGGTCGCAAGCGACATGCTGGCGATAAGAAGTGGCTCGATTAATGCATCTTCTTCGGCCCACTGAAACCCAGATGTCTGGCTGGAAGGCAAACGTTTTCAATGCGCTTGTTTTTCAGTTGGGATGGTTTGCTGCAGTTTTTTTACATAATCAATTGGCCGTTCTAATTCTTGGGTTTGGACTGCTGCTACATTGGATTTTTATCAGTCACGATAAACAAGAATGGATAATAATTTTTTTGTTTGGAGCGATCGGTTACTGTCATGATTTTATCCTGACTGCTTTGGGTTATATGCAGTTTCAAACCAACAGCACATCGAGCTATCTCAGCAGCCTAACTTTCCCTCCAACCTGGCTATTTTTTCTGTGGCTATTATTTGCTACCACCCTTTTGCATTCATTCAATGCATTAGTAAAGCGACCCTTTTTATTATGTTCTCTGGTGTTAATTGCTGGGCCAGCCAACTACCTTGCAGGCGCTAAGCTCGGAGCTGTAGTGTTATCGCCTCCCATGCCATGGCTATTATCTGTCAGTTGGCCGATTGGCTTTTTATTACTGCATTATTATTTAAAAAGGAGATAGTTGAACATGGGGGTATTTAATTTATGTTCGAATAAAATACTATTTTTTATATTTTTTTTACTAGCCACTCCTTTATCGCAAGCAGAAACTTTAAAAAATATGGCGCCTCCAGATGATTTCGATGTGAAAGGCACCGCTAGAGATCTTGACGGACAGCTACTTTATTATGAATATCACGATTACCTTGACTTGGTTTCTGGCAATCTTGCCGGAAAAAATTTGCATAATGTAACCTATCTAAATAATGATTTCTCACTATTAGCGACAAAACATATTCGCTATTTTCAACCCGTAGGTTTGGTGTCTTACAAAATAAAATATGCCAGACAGTCGTTCTCCGAGCTGGTATCGGTTACCGCACCATCTGTTGAAGCAAGCAATCAGAAAAAAAACATCTCTGTTTTGGTTAAGAAAAACTCTAACAGTCAAAGCACACAGCTGATCGCAAAAAAAGGATCAATTATTGATGCGGGTTTTGACGCATTTATTAGAACATACTGGTTAAAGCTTCAACGGCAAACCGTTACGGCACAGCTATTACTCATGCCAGCTGCTGACTGGCTATCAGTCAATATATCTAAAATTGCTAATACTAAATGCCAAAGAAATTCCACGCAGTTGAATGTCGCCTTATGCTTACAAATTAAGCCCGATTCATTTTGGTTGAGCGTTTTAGCGCCAGATTTAATGGTTGGATATAATGAAAACAAAAAATTATCTACCTATTTAGGACCTAGTAATTTAGTCATAGATAGCGAATCACCAATGGTTTTTATTACTTACCAGCACCGATGATTTAAATAGCTGAAATAATATTAACTCCATTTCTAATCAATTCATCCAATAGCAATCGAATGTCATTATGACTTCGTTTTTTTTGAGATAATTTTTCAATGATGTCTGCTAAATCGCCAAAAGTAAAAAATTCACGTTCAATAACCATGATCGTGTCATCTTGCTTGTAAGAAGTTAGAGTCAGTCTGATTCTTGGATTAAGCAATCCGAAATCTCTCTGGATTTTATTCACTGTCAGCCCAAGCTGAAGCACTGTTTTTGCTGCAGTAAATGGTATGTCGAATGCATTGTATGCAGTCACCCTTTCTGCTACAGCAATTAACGGATTAGATTTTTTTTCTAAAGAACGAATATTTAAAAAAATGCGATTGATTACTTTTCTAGTCGGCTTATCACTTTCACTTTCAGCCTCAATTTCAATTGGATTACTGATTTCAACTTCAGATATTTCTCTCATCGCAGCAATTGCATATTCTACTTTTGCCCCCAAGATATGCTCATAACCCCATGGATTCTTTACTAAAGAAACCGTGCGTGATGACAGTGAAATTTTAGAAACCCCTCCAACTTTATGCTTTTTTTTACTCCAAACAGGCATAAAAGCGAAGTTCATTCTTTGATGTTTTCCACTCAGTGAAATCCATTCAGCAGGAGAGCTAAACTTAGAATAATGAACAAAACTAGCTTTGAGCATAATGTTAGATAATTGTTGAAATCCACTTAAACTTGGCAGCAACTGACATTAAAATCAACATAGCGCACCCGCTCTGCAATACCCCAATCTGACTCAGTAAATACTTCTATAAGACATATAGATTGCAAGGAGATGGCTACCCCCAGTATCCTTGCAGAAAAACCGACCGATCGGTTGGTTACAATAATCATTTAACTTGGTGGGAGTTCAAGCTTTCTAGCTTGTGTATCTATGACAGATTTGACCATTCTGGCGGGTAAAACCGCTTACCAAAAAATTAAGGATGGCGGGTTATCCGCTCAGGATATTGGCGCCGTTATTGGCGCATCCGGTGCTGCCAAATGGCTGGCAATTTATGGGCTGGATTGCGCTATTTTTGGCCACTGGCTAAAAGATCTTGAGCGCCCAGTAACGCTTTACGGCACGTCTATTGGTGCCTGGAAACTCGCTGCAGCATCCAGAACAGACCCAATTGCTGCGATGGAACAACTAGCCGAAGTTTATACCCAACAGCGTTTTACCAAAAAAACCAGTAAAAATGATGTGCTGGTGGGTGCCAATCAAATTATCGAATCGTTCTTACCAGCAGGAAGCGAACAGGAAATCATCAGCAACCCAAACTTACGCTACAGCTGCGGCATTATGCGTTCATTGGGCGGTTTTGCTACGGATTCTACCGCAGGAATTGTTCGCGGAATGGCTGGTGGTTTTATGCGAAATTTCGCTGGCCGCCAATATTTAAAACCCTACATTGAACGCTATGTATTTCATGATCCTCGCAGCCTGCCGGGGCTTTCTGCCAGCGATGGTATTGCTTGCAACCATGTCGCATTAAGCGAACAAAACATGCAAAAGGTAGTGCTAGCTGCAGGTTCAATTCCTTATATGCTACCTGCGGTGGAAAATATTCCAGGCGCACCAGTAGGTTTATACCGCGATGGTGGCTTGCTCGATTATCATCCACTGATGAATTTCCTACCCGGCGATGATCGATTAGCGCTCTACCCACATTTTTATGACTATTTTATCCCAACCTGGTTTGATAAAAAGTTTAAAAAACGCCATTTGCATCATCATATTCCTGAGTTGGATAATGTAGTGCTGCTGGCACCTTCGCGTAGTTTTGTTGAAAAACTACCCTATCAGCGTATTCCTGACCGCAAAGACTTCAAAGCCATGATCCATCAGTACGATGATCGAGTGAAGTTCTGGAATACCACTCAGCAGCGAAGCCATCAGCTGGGCGATCAGTTTATGGAAGCCGTCATTAGCGGCAAAATCCGCGATCACGTTCAGTTAATTCCTGCCGCCTAACCTTTTAGTCACAAATCAGATAAAACTGATTTGCTTGAGACTGTATTTCAGTCTCAAGCCTGTATCCTTATTGGTAATTCTACTATTGGTTGACCCACCACCCTATGAGACATCTGTTAATTATTCATAACCCGACTGCGGGCCCAAAAAGCAAGGCTCGGTTGGAAAAAGTACTTTGTGCATTGGGTGGAGAGGCAATTTCACTGGAGCTATATCCAACTAAAGCAGCAGGTGATGCCACTCGATATTTGCAAAAAACACCATTGCCGGAAGAAACCGTTGTAGTAGCAGCCGGTGGTGATGGCACCATCAATGAAGTACTTAATGGTTTGATCGGAAAAGCTAACCCGATGGCAATTATTCCATTGGGCACTGCTAACGTGATGGCCAAAAATATTCGAATGCCAGAATCTGCTAGCGGTGTCGCACAGACTTTAGCAAGAGGCGGTTTGGCACCTTTTTATCCAGCAATAGTTACCGATGATAGTGGTCATAAAACACGTTTCGGCCAGGTGATGAGTGTTGGAGTGGATGCTCAGTCAATCGATACGGTCGATCTCAACTTAAAGAAGAAACACGGCAAACTGGCTTATATCTCAGCCATGTTGAAGCAACTGCCAAGGTCTTTAAGTAACACTTGGCAATATCAGGTTGCTGGCAGCACTGATCGACACATTTGTAGCACTTTAATTATTTCACTCGGTCGCTACTATGGCGGAAAATTTACCATTGCCGAAGCCGGTGACTGGCAAAAGTCGGTGCTACATCTCTTGGCTTTTCAAAAATACGATTCCCCGATAAAAGCTTTAGCCATGCAATTGCTCTGGATGGCAGCACTACCTTTGGGGTTGATCGAATATATGCCGGGGGTTGAAACACAGGATGTGAAGAAACTTTCTATTAAAGAGCTCAACCTATCTTACGATTCAGCACCGGTTCAAGCTGATGGAGATATCATTACCCGATTACCAGTTACTGTCGAAATTGAAGCAACGCCCATTCAGCTATTAGTGAAAATCTAAAAGATTGCCTGCATGCGACAAACCATTTGTTGCATGCACTTTTTGTTCTATACATTGTTGCCTGCTTCGAAACTAGCCTAGTATTTTTCTAGCTCAACTTAACTTCTGTCATTCTGACATTGACTGGCAAAAGATTCAGATTAAATTGATCTTTGTCTGGGCGAAATAGATGAATCCATGAAGTCCGCATTCAAATGACACTGCCGCATATTGAGTTAATTAGAAACAAAGCTTTAGCAAGTTTTTTTTGAATTTTATTTAATCTGAGTACACTCTTCGTAGAATGATTCTCATTCGCCGCCTTGGCGTTTGACTGATGCCAGTCATTATTAAAAAAGTTCCCCCTAAGACTAGTAAAATTGATTTGAGTCAATTTTTTGTAATCCCTTATTTTTGCTGTTGGATTAACATCTAAACCAGCACAACAAATAATACTTTTAACTCAGTTTCAGCAATACCCCAGGTTTATTACTCGCCTGCAGTTTTACATAAGCAATCGTCCAATCATTAATGCGAGGGGCATTAAAATGAAATCGTCGATATGGCGCTGGTTAGCTAGCGGTGTGATCCTGATGACCAGTGTAATTTTTGCTGGTCAAGCAGCGGCTGCACCCAAGGCTCATAACCTTAAGGCATTCGAAGTACTTTCTCCTGAAAGCCAAGAATGCGCAGCGTGTCACAAAGATCAAAACCGTGGATTATTCCAGCAATGGGGTGAGTCCAAGCACTATGGTGCAAACGTAGGTTGTTACGAGTGCCACCAAGCCAACCCAACAGATAAAGATGCCATCAAACATGAAGGCTTCAATATCTCCGTTGTGGTTTCACCTAAAGACTGTGGCCAATGCCACGATCGTGAAGCTGAACAGTTCTCTCAATCTCATCATGCTAAAGCCGGTCGTATCCTAGGTTCTTTGGATAACATGCTTGCTGAAGTAGTTGAAGGTAAATTGATTCTGAACGGCGCATCTCCTGTCGCAGTTAGCGGCTGTGGCCAGTGCCACGGTTCGGTAGTTAAGGTTCTGGAGAATGGCGATTTAGATCCTGCAACATGGCCTAACTCAGGTATCGGCCGGATTAATCCGGACGGATCTGAGGGTTCTTGTAATGCATGTCACCAGCGCCACGAGTTTGACATTGTTCAAGCACGTCGTCCTGAAGCATGTGGCAAGTGCCACCTAGGTCCTGACCATCCTCAGAAAGAAATCTATGAAGAGTCCAAGCACGGTATCGCTTTCTACGGCAACGTAGACGATATGAATTTGGATTCGGCCAAGTGGATTGTTGGCGAGGACTACGATGCAGCACCTACTTGTGCGACCTGTCATATGTCTGGAACTAAAGATTTACCACTGACCCATGATGTTGGCGATCGAATTTCCTGGACATTACGCCCACCCGTATCAGAAAAAATTGATGCTAAAAAGCGTGGCAAAGTGAAGTCTTGGGAACATCGTCGTAAAGATATGAAGAACGTATGTTCTGCATGTCACACTTCAAGCTGGGTAGAGAACTTCTACGTTCAGTTTGATGGTGTCGTAACTCTTTACAACGATAAATTCGCCAAGCCTGGCGTTAGCATGATGAAGTTCCTAAAAGATGAAGGTCTGAGGACTGACACAGGTTTTGATGAAAAAATCGAGTGGACTTGGTTCTACCTGTGGCATCACCAAGGTCGTCGCGCACGTATGGGCGCAGCGATGGGTGCACCTGACTATGTGCAATGGCATGGCATGTTTGAAGTGGCCGAAGCCTTCTACACTGAACTGGTTCCTGAGTACCGGGAATTCATCGAAAAGGCTGAGCACGATGGCAAGCACGACATCGCCAAGCGCGGTAATGCACTACTGGAAGAGATATTATCTCGTCCAGAGCATGCTTGGTTCTCCGGTAAAGAGCCTGAAGCAGTGAAAGCTGCTCGTAAAAAGGCACAAGCTGAGTTCCAGAAGCGTTACGCACAGTAAAACTTCGCTCTGCCACTGCTTCATTGCAGTGGCAGGGATTTCCTAAATCAATCAGGTAAAGCTGATGAAAAAATTATGGGAAAAGCTCTGGCAAAAGCCCGGGTTGAAGTTATTGCTAGGGATACCCTTGGGTGGTTTCCTGTTCCTGGCTGTTGGTGCCGCTGGTTGGGGTGCATTTAACGCATCTCTGCATTACTCCAGCACTAACGAATTCTGTTTCGGTTGTCATATCGGAATGGATACGGTCGTTGAGGAATATCAGGAGTCAATTCACTACAAGAATGTCCACGGCGTAGTTGCTACCTGTGCTGACTGTCATGTACCCGAGCCATTTTTTGAAAAAATGGAAGTCAAGATCACTTCGGGGATCAAAGACATCTACAAAAAATATTGGGTAAAAGAGATTAATCTCGAGAACTTCGAACAGGAGCATCGCCTGAGATTGGCTGAACATGTTTGGAAAGACATGCAAGAGCAAAAATCAGCAACCTGTCAGAAGTGCCATGATCAAAGCAAAATGGATCTGGCAGCGCAGCCTGGCCGCGCTAGCAGAGCACATGATCCTGTGAAGTGGGAAGAAAATGGAGAGTCTTGTGTTGATTGCCACTATGGCATCGCACACAACAGGCCTACCAAGTTCTAAGTATCTTCTTGCAACACTTGTTAGAACAAAAAGCGATAGCTCTCGGGCTATCGCTTTTTTTATTTCTATACTAATTACAATATAAATAACAAGAACCAGTTATGGACTTGCAACAAGAACTTCAAAAAATTTGCCTCGAAAACAATGGCACAATACTTCTACAAGATATCCCTGAACGAATATATCAAAAGCCTCGCGGTGTTAGCCCGATATATGCAGCGTTTCACTTAGGATTCTGTGGTCTTGCTTATTTCTGGTTAGCAATAAATGAAAATAAGGACTTTTTTTTAATCGCTATTGATGATGACTCAGACGGATCAATCAATACTTTTATCAAAATACTTCTTAACTTAGACAAAACACCATCTAATAACTTAGAAGCAAGAGAACACAATATGGAAATCCTTCGAGGTCGACACAAATTTTTAAACGATCGCCACATATGCTTTGCACAATCCTTGATACCTAAAAAAGAAATGTCGAGCCATCTTAACTTAGTTCCTATACAGGCTTTCGACTTTATCTGCATAGAGAAACTAACATCGCACATCTTAGCAAAGCCTGCACGAAATCTAATTTATCTTTACTGTCATTTTGATGAAACAAAGAGTTTCAGAAATAAAGTTTTTTATCGAAAGGGTAGAGGGCATGTATTTTCAGTTACTCATAAAGCAGACGGAACAATAATTTTATTTGATTGGCGAGGTGGTGTTTATGAACTATCCAAAGATAAAATATTTGTAACTTTACTATCTATGCTGAGAAAGCAATTTGAATTCTACTCAATTGACTCTGCAGATCCGTGGGTTTATTGCACCCTCCGCGAAGTCACAATAAGTGAATCACAAGTGAGTAATAATCTTATAAGGTTTGCACCAAACAATAACCCAGATTAATTGCTGAGGATCATTAAAATAAAAAGGCAGGATGCCGCTGCACGACATTGCCTGCCCATTCAAATATTAATGCGCTGCTTTGGCCGTTTTTTCTGACTCATCAGAAATCACACCTACCTTAGAATACTTGGCACGTTCTTCTGGAATCACCTGCTGAAATACCCAATGAGCTGGCATGCTAGGTCGATATAGTAAGAAATATGCCAGTACTGCAAATAACGGCAAGCCGACGATATAACTCATCACATGGCCCACTAACGGATTAAGCAGCCAAACCGTTAAGCTGGCCAATGCCGCCGAAGTAAATCCGACACCGAATACGATAAACAAATGCCAAGTGGCAGTAACAATCGGATGCTTTGGCAACAAAGCATTGCTCAATGTGGGCTCAGCTCGAGTGGTTTCATCAGTCCATTTACCAATCATGTAACCGAGTGGCGGCAGCAAAAACAACCCATCAAAATACAGAGTCATCGCCACTGAAGACAGCGCAAAATTCAAACCTGCACCTTCGGCAAAACCAGCGCCCGGCGTCCATGGAGCACCGCCAAACATATCTCGATCATAAAAGAACCGGTCTAGGCCCATGCCATCCCAGCCATAAATCAAAATAAAGAACATGCCAAAATAACCCAACAGCCAGTTCAAGTTGGCTAAATAATGACGGTCATTTTGAATCAGTTTATAAGAAACCCAGAACCCCAAAATTCCCTGAGTAATGTTGGTAATTCCAAACATCAAATACACTGGCGGCGGTATATCATAGAGATCTTTAAACACCTGCATTGATTCCCAACTAGGGTGTTTCAACAGCAGTAAGACGCCGGTGTTATTCCAGATTAACGCTAGAAACAACAAACCCCAAACGAAATATTTGTTAATAAAAGGTGAAGCTTCCTTCACCAATTGACGACCAGAAACTGCAGCAATCGTCGCCCCCAGGCCATAGGCCCAAAATATATCGACTTGAACCATAATTTATTCCTTATTATTTGTTGGCTGCGCTGCTGACTGCTCAGTTAGCGGATGCTCCAGTAAGGCTTGCTCAATTTTCAGCCGGTCAACTGATTGCTTACCTGCTTCAATATATTTCGGCTTTTTCAGCATTTTTCGCATATTGCCCAAAGTGGTAAATGGAATATCAACAATCACCAAATTGCCCAAATAGGCAGGTACCGAACCACCAATATTTAGGCTGGCAAAGTAGGTCACTTGGGTATGTTCACGGTCGATATATTGCAGTGTGTAAACCACGTGAGAACTATCCATATACACCCGATCGCCATCTAAAAGATCGCTATAAGGTGCTGGATCTAACGCGTTCATATGAATATCAGCCCGCCCTTTGGGGTAATTCATTTCCACTGAAATATCGACCACCATCTCCCGATCTGACACCGGCCATGGCATTGAAGTGACGTTATGAACTCGATAGTTGTAGTCATCGGTGGCATGTATGACATCGGCAACTTCGGTGTCTGCCATCCATTGTGTCGCCGCTGGAATGTCCCGCATTAATTCGGCAACCGTTTCCATTCGAGCCTTCATCAGCGCAATGCCTTTGAACTCTTTTAAACCCCCAACCTTTTCAGTGCCCCGGACAAAAACCGTAATACCATCCTGTTGCTTGCGAAGCTGCCAAGAGCCTTGCTCCTTCTCTTCCGCTTGAACAGAAGCAGCTTTAACAGAAACAATTGGCATCGCTAGTAATCCGATTAGTAGCGCTTTTGTTATGATTTTTAGCATTTGATTCCCCCATCAAATTTTTAATCGTCAACTAGATAGTGGCAATAGACATGCCAACTCAAAAACAAACAACAACCGCTTAAATTCAGCCACTTACCAATTACACAAAGTTAACAACTAGCGATATCACGGACAAAACCGTCCGAAAAACCGGACAAGTCCAAGCGATCAATAGCTAAAAACCAACCCAAAAAATGCTTAACAGAAAATATTCAGTGAAAAAAAATAGACAAGGGAGGAAAAGAAGAAAGGAAACGAGTTAACAAAAACTGATCAATTACCAAGATGGTTAGGTTGAAATCAACACAACCCATACTGTTGTAGTTTCAAGTACGGCGGATCAGACAGGACGGAGATAATCGATTTTAGGCCATCACAATTGGTAACGACGAACCTTATCGAACAAGGTTGATTTGGCGGTGCCTAATAAACTTGCGGCATCACGCAAATTACCATCGGCTTTTTGCAACGCAGCTTCTAACAATTGCTTTTCATAACGTTGCAGTTCATTTTTTAGCTGACAGCCATCAGCCAGAGTTTGCTGAATATGGGCATTTAATGGTTCAGTAGAAGCGACCTGATGTGATTGCTGCTGCTCCAGGTTTTGGATCAACGCCGGATCTATTCGTTGTTGATCCGTTAAAACAATCAACTGCTGCACCAGGCTTTTGAGTTGTCGAATATTGCCCGGCCAATTTTTTTGTTGTAAATATTTAAGCGCCGAATCAGTAAAGTATCTATCTTGATCCAGTTGTTTGAGAAACGATTGAGCTAGCAATGAAATGTCGGTCTCTCGCTGGGACAGCGGCGGTAGATTAATCGCTACCTGATTAATTCGAAAATAGAGATCTTCCCTAAACTGACCATCGGCGATCTGTTGCTCCAGGTTCTGATGAGTCGCAGTAATCACTCTCACATCAACATTGATTGTGCGCTCAGAACCTAGTTTAACCAGCTCGCCCTGTTGAATCACCCGCAGCAGTTTGCTCTGAAGCGCCGGTAGCATGTCGCCGATTTCATCTAGAAAAATAGTGCCTTTATCTGCAGATTCAAACAAACCACGCTTGTTACGCGTAGCACCTGAAAAAGCGCCTTTCACATAACCGAACAATTCACTTTCCAATAAATTTTCTGGAATAGCGGCACAGTTCAGCATTACAAACGGCTGATCAGATCGAGCACTCAATTGATGCAATGCTTTAGCCGCCAACTCTTTACCAGTACCGCTTTGACCTTGAATCAGAACGGCTACATCGTGAACCGCTACGCGTTTGATGTTCTGATAGACCAATTGCATTGGCTGACTCTGGCCCAACATGCCACAAAACTCTGAAATGGCCGGCGGTGAATTTGCTTGATTGTGCTTTTCTAACGGTGATTCAGCTGCTTCATCGGTTATCTGTTTCAACTGGTTTTGTAGATTTTGATAAGTCACCAATTGAGTAATATGACTGGCAAGATGTTTCAGTAACAGCAACTCATAATCATCATATTGCTTGGGTATCGAACTAGACGAATTACGCAAAACCGGGTGCAGTAAAACCTTGCTGGCCAACTGCCGTTCTAACACTCCGGGCAATCGATCACCGGCTTTAGCACTCTTTCTGCCAATCACTAATACACCAATATTTTGCTGCTCCATACAAATCGGTAGCGCGATTAAATCAGCAACATTTTGTGCCAACAAATGATCAATCGATAACGGGTGAAATTGCTGTTGCAGCGATTGCCTAGAAAATATATTCATCACACTGCTATCTGAAATGACATGCTGTTCTAAGCCATTTAGCGGAATGGTTTTTAACCGGCCAATTTCCGGCGCACTATCGGCAAAGGTTTTCTGGCACACCGAATGATCGAGCATCAGATAACTAAAATCTGAACGGGTTAAAGCTTTGGCTTCTTTTACCACTGCTTTTAATTGTTGCTCAACCACTGCGCTGGTATTTTTCTGACTGTTAATTCTAATCAGTGCAGCGATGCCCTGTAGATGCCGATTCTTTTGCAAATATTCCGATAGCAAACTGTAGCGAAGTTTTCTGGCAAATATGATTGATAACACCGTCAAAGCAACCAGTGATAACACCCGATCGCTGAACAAATTTAAGTCAGCTGGCATTTGGTGGAAATGCATATCAAATCGAATTAATAGCGCACTGGAGATGATTGCCAGGCTGCAGCTAAACAATGAATAACGCGCATCAAACCTCAGGGCACTGCCCAGAGCCAGAATGTAAAAAACGACATATAGCGAGTCATTGAGTGTGCCGAGGTGATTAGTTTTGTAAAACGACATACTGATTAAGCTAACCGTAACAATCAGTGAATCGATGAAAAGCGTCAAATAACCCAGCTGCGATTGATAACTTGCGTTTTTTAGCTGCTGACGAATCACGACAGCATAAGCAACAGCTACCAGCCATTTACCTAATGCCATTGGCAGATAATCGACTCTAATCTCATCAGAATAGAGACGTAAAACCAGTATCGGAATTAAGCCAAACAGGATCATAAACCGACCCCAGCTGGAAAGTTGCTCTCCAACTAGCTGCTGTTTCTGTAAAGAATTCTCAAACAGGGGATCTGCTGCTTTGGCGTTCTTATTCGCCTGATTTTTCTTGGCAGATTCTCTATTGACGGTCATGGCTTAAGCCCAGTCGATCTAACTCAAACCAGCTTACTGTTTATCCGTTCAGTCTTTTTACTAAAATAGCTTTCGGCGACAAGATTACTGACAAGTTGTGGTGGTTTGGAACAAACAGCAACCTAAAAGAAACAGCTGATTAGCATGCTATCTACTGCGCTGACTTCTGAAATAGATCAACCGACAATCGCAGCATTAACTATTTAACCAAAACCAGCTGCGCTCTCTTTATCTCGATCACTGGCTGTTGAGCTGGCATTTCAATGGTCGATCTCGATGGATCTACTTGCTGGTTCTGCCGTTCAGGCTGCGCAGAGAGTTGACTAAAAGCTAGGTAGATCAACGCGAATGGCGGCACAAACAACAACAATAAACTGATGGAAATGGTCAAATTTTTTGGCTGGGAATTGGCGTTTTGCTTGAAATAACTGATCGATGCAATCGCACCAATAGCAATGATCAACAGTAGCAGTAATGCTGACTGGGAATTGAAATCCATTTTAATCACCTACTTATTGTTTTGATTAGGCCGGCACGGCTTGAACAAATGATTAACGAGTAAGCACCTCTAGCTCTATAGAGCCTTCAGCACGACAATCCTATCAACTCGATTTTTCAAAAACTGCTCTAGATCAAGTTCCATCCAGTATATCCAGCTGTGCCTTTCAAGCAATACAAAAAATCATTGCAAAATCACTGACGGTTTATCAAGGCAAATGAAATGCTACTAATCAGATGCATATATGCATCGACCTCAAGAAAGCATCACTTTTTATTCGCTGTATCACTTCGTCAACCGAGTCGCTCAACGGTTAACTAACCAGCAAATTAGTTTGTTTTTTTGTGAGCTTGGTAATTAATTTTCAGCTACGCCTTGGATTTTTTCGACTATTTTACTATCAGGACACATCATCATGGATTGATATGAAATCTTTTATGGAAGGCTTTAAACCCTCTAAAGCACTACTTGACGACCTAGGCAGCATGAGTGATTTCAAGGTCGCGGCCAAACATCAAGTCCGTCCGGTACAAGTAAAAGAGCTACGAGAAGAAAGAAAGATTCCAACGGTTAACCAGCATATTGTTAGAAAACAATTCGAGTGGCGCGACAAGAGCAACAAGCTGCTCGGAACCATGACAGACAAAGCATTGGCCGCCAAGCTTCGAATTACCAAGAGCATGGTATGGGAACAAAGAAAACGTCTTGGGATTGCTCCGGTTGAACCACTACCTATGCCTGAAGCCGGTTATCACCCGATTAAGCATGAATGGAATGATAGAAAAGATGCGTTACTGGGTACCGATTACGACACAGTGATTGGTAAGAGACTTGGCATTAATCCGTTAAGAGTCACCTACCGCAGAAACCAGATGGGTATCGAGCCATATATTCGCTGTGATCGCATCGAGTGGACCGATGATATGTTGGAATTTTTAGGTGAAGTACCCGATGTGGACTTTGCCGACTATTACGAAATCAGCCCACGTACTGCATATCTTAAACGAGTCATTTTACGCATTCGTTCTTTTGAAACCGGTCATATGCCCAAACTACCCGATTTGTCACCCAAGGCATTGGTGCAACTTGGCATCATGAACGATGTTGCAATAGCGGCAAAATTCGATACCACCCGATTTGCAGTAAGAATTAATCGCGAATATCGCGGCATTCCAATTGCACCTCGTGAATTAGGCCCCAATCAATTTAAATGGAATAAACGAGATCTAGCTCGTATTGGAAAAATACCCGATAAAGAACTGGCGTTGAAACTTGGCGTTACTCGCCAACAAGTGACTTATAAAAGGCGACAACTCAATATCCCGGTGAAGCAGTTATCCCAGCCTATTGAATGGGATGATTTAAAGCTTGGTCAACTCGGCAGAACCCAAGATGCAATGCTGGCACAAATGTGGAAAGGCGCGATTGGCGAGATTATTGCCAAGCGAGAATCACTAGGTATTAAAGAGTATCGAGGCCCAAGAAAGTGGTTCAAAAAAGAACTTAAATTACTCGGTACTGCTTCGGATGAAGAAGTGGGAATTAAAGTTGGCATCAGTGCAACAGCGGTTAGAAATAAAAGAAACAGCCTGAATATTGCGCCGTTCAAACCGGTTAAAAAAGTTAAATGGAGCAAGAAGCACTTGGCAATGATTGGCACCATGCCAGATGCTGAGCTCGCTTATATTATGAAAGTCCACCCTAGCTCGGTAGCTAAAAAACGGGTTGAACTGAAAATTAAGAATGTAATTTCTGGTATGGATAGCTACCGGTAGATATTCTCTTTAAATATGCCGGTTAGTACATCAGCGCTACAAACTATTTCACTAAACCAGCAACAGCCAGCAAACAATACGGTCAGGCATATACTCAAGCCGTTTTATATGCCCACCGTATTTTTTCAAAGTAGCAGATACCAACCAGCCGATTAAAACCTGACACAACATCAAATTAGAAAGCCATCTGATGAACAACTTCTGGTAGCGAATCCGCCGTAAGCCTTAGCACTTCTTATAATAACGAAGAAAGTTGATATTCCAATTTGTTTGGATAAATCTGTTTTTTAGATCTTGTTACTTATATAAAACCGGTTACTATTAGCCATCTTCACTGTAGTAATGAGAATAGCCAAGATGTCTGACCAGAACGCCCGCCAACAACGAATTTCAGCCTTCAAATCCCAGCTGGACAGCCGGATCATGATGCTGGATGGCGGTATGGGAACGATGATTCAGGGCTATAAACTGCAGGAAGCGGATTATCGCGGCGAACGCTTTGCCGACTGGCCATCTGATGTCAAAGGTAACAATGACCTGCTGACGCTAACCCAGCCGCAAATCATCCAGAAAATCCATGAAGATTATCTGCGCGCGGGTGCCGATATTCTGGAAACCAACACCTTCAATTCCACCTCAATTGCCATGGCCGATTACGACATGCAATTGCTGGTGAAAGATTTAAATATTGAAGCGGCCAAATTGGCTCGCGCTGCAGCCGATATTGTTGAAAAAGAAACCGGTCTGCCGCGCTATGTTGCCGGTGTGCTTGGCCCAACCAACCGTACCGCTTCTATCTCCCCGGATGTAAACAACCCTGGCTATCGTAACGTCAGCTGGGATCAACTGGTCGAGAGTTATACCGAAGCAACATTGGCACTTGTCGAAGGTGGCGTTGATTTAATTCTGGTCGAAACCGTATTCGACACCTTGAATGCCAAAGCCTGTTTGTTCGCAGTGAGCGGTGTATTTGATCAGCTCGGTTATAAATTGCCGGTGATGATCTCCGGTACTATTACCGATGCTTCAGGTCGAACCCTAACCGGGCAAACTACCGAAGCTTTTTATAATTCAATTAATCATATCGAGCCTATTTCTATCGGCCTGAACTGTGCATTAGGCCCAAAAGAATTGCGCCCTTATGTACAAGAATTATCGCGCATTTGTGAATTCCCAATCTCGGTTCACCCAAATGCTGGCCTGCCCAATGCCTTCGGTGAATACGACGAAACACCCGCCATGATGGCTACGGTCGTGCGTGAATTTGCTGAAAATGGCTGGTTGAATATTCTCGGTGGCTGTTGCGGTACTACGCCAGAACATATTCACGCAATGCAGCAAGCAGTGGTTGATTTACCCACTCGAAAAATCCCTAAGGTGCCGGTCGCTTGTCGCTTGGCGGGTTTAGAACCTTGCACAATCGATGAAAATTCATTGTTTGTGAATGTTGGTGAGCGAACCAACATTACCGGTTCAGCCAAATTCAAAAGACTGATTAAAGAAGGCGATTACGATACCGCGTTAGATATTGCCCGCCAGCAGGTAGAAAACGGCGCTCAAATCATCGATATCAACATGGATGAAGGCATGCTCGATTCACAAGAGGCCATGGTGACCTTTTTGAATCTAATCGCTGCTGAACCGGATATCTCTCGGGTGCCAATTATGATCGACTCGTCCAAATGGGATATTTTGGAAGCTGGTCTGAAATGTATTCAGGGCAAAGGCGTTGTTAACTCAATTTCAATGAAAGAAGGCGAGGATATTTTCCTCGAACAAGCCCGCTTAATTCGTCGCTATGGTGCGGCGGTTATTGTGATGGCTTTCGATACAGTGGGTCAGGCAGATACCCGTGAGCGCAAGTTTGAAATCTGTAAACGCGCTTATGACCTTCTCACCAAAGAAGTCGGTTTTCCGCCGCAAGACATTATTTTTGACCCGAATATTTTTGCCATTGCTACCGGTATTGAAGAGCACAATAACTACGCGGTCGATTTTATTGAAGCCTGTAAAGATATTAAAGAAAACCTGCCCCACGCATTAATTTCTGGCGGTGTTTCCAATGTGTCTTTCTCGTTCCGTGGTAACAATCCGGTACGAGAAGCGATTCACTCGGTCTTTTTGTATTACGCAATTAAAAACGGCTTGACCATGGGCATAGTAAATGCCGGTCAGCTAGCCATTTACAGTGATCTGTCTGATGAATTGCGTGAAGCGGTCGAAGATATCGTGCTCAACCGCCGTGAAGACGGCACCGAACGCATGCTGGATCTAGCACCTAAATATGTCGGTGATGGTAAAGCCATTGCTGACACCAAAGACTTGGCATGGCGTGAATTTCCGGTCAATAAACGATTGGAGCATTCACTGGTAAAAGGTATCGATGCATTTGTAATTGAAGATACTGAAGAAGCACGGCTGGCAGCAGAAAAACCACTGCACGTTATCGAAGGTCCGTTAATGTCTGGCATGGATGTCGTCGGTGATTTATTCGGCGATGGTAAAATGTTTTTACCACAAGTGGTTAAATCAGCCCGAGTAATGAAAAAAGCGGTGGCGCATTTATTACCTTACATGGAACAAGGCGCAGATAACCAAGCCAAATCTGCCGGTAAGATTATTATGGCTACTGTAAAGGGCGATGTTCACGATATAGGTAAGAACATTGTTGGCGTAGTGCTGCAGTGTAATAACTTTGAAGTGATCGATTTAGGCGTAATGGTACCGGCTGAAAAAATTCTTGATACCGCACAAAAAGAAAATGCCGACTTAATTGGTTTGTCTGGTTTAATCACTCCATCACTCGATGAAATGGTTAACGTGGCAACAGAAATGAAACGCCGTAATATGGACATTCCATTATTTATCGGCGGTGCGACCACATCTAAAGCCCATACCGCAGTGAAAATCGCCCCAGCCCGTGAAGAGCCTGTGGTGTATGTAAAAGATGCATCGCGCTCAGTCGGTGTGGCACAAAGTTTAATCTCACAAGAATTAAAAATTAATTTCGTTCGTGAATTAAAAGACGATTATGAAAAAGTACGTGAAGCCTTCAGTCGCCGTCGCCGGGTAAGAAATTTAATTCCTTACCAGCAGGCGGTCGATAACAAACTGAAGTTAGATTGGAAGGACTACACACCGCATAAACCGTCGTTTACCGGCATTAAGATTATCGAAAGTTATCCACTGGAAGAATTAATCGAGAAAATCGATTGGACCTTCTTCTTCCATGGTTGGGATCTGCACGGAAAATTCCCGAAAATTCTCGAAGATGAAGTGGTGGGTGAAGAAGCAAAAAGTCTTTATGCCGATGCACAAGCCATGCTGAAAAAAATTGTTAGCGAAAAATGGTTAACCGCTAAAGCGGTGTTAGGTTTCTGGCCTGCCAACACCGTCAATCATGATGACATTCAGTTATTCGATGGTAAAGGTGAGAGCAATAATAACAAGGGCGAAAAGCTCGAGCTATTGCACCACTTACGTCAGCAGTCAGAAAAACCTGCGGGCAAGCCACACCAATGCTTATCTGACTTCGTTGCTCCAACTTCTACCGGCATTACCGATTACATTGGTGGCTTTGCAGTCACTTCGGGCATTGGCCTGCAAGAACGTGTTAAGGCTTTTGAAGCCGAGCATGATGACTACAGTTCAATCATGCTTAAGGTATTAGCTGACCGATTAGCAGAAGCCTTAGCCGAATGTTTACACCGCAAAGTGCGTACCGAACTTTGGGGCTATGCCAGTGACGAACAATTATCGAAAGACGAAATTCTCAAAGAACAGTATCGCGGTATTCGCCCGGCCCCCGGTTATCCGGCCTGCCCGGACCACACCGAAAAAGCCACCCTGTGGCGCCTGCTGGAACCAGAAAAGAATATCGGCCTGATCCTCACCGAGAGCATGGCAATGTGGCCTGCATCGGCGGTTTCTGGTTGGTATTTTGGTCACCCGGAATCAAAATACTTCGGTATCGGCAAAATTGAACAAGATCAGCTGAAATCGATTGCCAAGCGAAAAAGCATGCCGCTGGAAGAAATGGAAAAATGGTTAAGGCCAGTGTTGGCGTAACCAGAGTACGGGTTTTGCGAATTAAACCATGGCAATCTACGCGAGCTAACAATTGATCTCCGTAGGTTGCACTGAGCGGAGCGAACTGCAACGATCGGCGCGTAACCTCAAATGCCATGCCGCTCTGGAACCGAAATATCTTTTACATAACGCTCCATCGACGAATAGTTAATGGGGCGTTTTTTGTGGCCATCGCAGCAGAAGCTGCCCCATAAGAACTCTCAAGCAGCTGGAATAGCAACTACCAAATCCATATATGTCATTTAGCAAGCTAAATTCATCCCCTATAAATCAACTGGATACAAATACTGTGCATTTAGGGTGGCTTATAAAGATTTTTGCTGATTAGTCAATCAATTGACATATACGGAATCGCCATTTAGGCTCGGCTTCAATCATTGAAAGCGGGATCCTGGCATTGTGCCAAGCGGGTTAGCTAACAGGCAAGCTGAATCTACCTTTCATATTTTATAGAAAACTATGAGGAAAAAACTCCTTATAGGTCGCTGTTAGCCGTATACCATGGTCCATATGAACAACTTACTTAAAATCATTCTGCTGTGTACATTACCTATCCATGTATCAGCTTTAGAAGCGAACATTGCTTATGTATTCGGGGTCAGCATTGGAAAACCACTTTCCAAAGACTATATTCCAAACACAGCAAACTCGTACCCTACGAGACTAATAACTTTGCCAGTTCCTCAAAGTTATGAACTCGACGTTTTCGAAAGCATCAATGTTCAAATCATCGAAAAATCTAAGCGCGTTTATTCTATCTCCGCAGAGATAGAAATGACTGAAGGGGGTGAATGCAATGATCTCTTCAAAAGGATGCTTTCCCAACTAGACAAAAAATATAAACACTTAAAAAAAACCAGTGAAATTAATGTTGGCGACAAAGTAATTCCAATTTTTGATGGATATCTTTCTTCAGGCAAAAAAATAAAGATGGATGTTTATTGTTCCAGAAAGGAGAGTTCACCTATCGAAACATTTGGAATCTCTGTCAGTGACAGAGAGCTATCTGAAGAAGCCAATAAGTTATGGCAATAATATGACGGCTAATCGGGTAGCCGAGGGTCTCTAACCCTCAGCCCCCACAACACCCTGCATGCGGGTCCGCACAGGGCGTTTCACTTGGGATAGTGAAGCGTGATCCATCTTTCCCTTAACGAGAATAAGCCTTCAGCCTCTAAATATGCATTGGTTAAACCTTGCTGAATGCCCGGTGTTTTCGAGCTGCGACAAGGCCCTTTGCTGCTGATGCCACAACCTACCGCCGAGAGAATTGGAACACCCAGTTTCAGCAGACTTCTTACTTTGGTACGTGGCTTAAGACAATACATGGACAATACAAATACATGCCAGGAATACAAATACATGCGAATACAAATAAATGCCAAGCATAATTTAAGTTATGCCTTACCCACCCGGAATACAAATAAATGCCAGGCATAATTTAAGTTGGCATAATTTAAGTTATGTCTTACCCACCCCATCAATTCTTTTCATTTCAAACAACCATCTAAAGTCTTTATAGTTTTTCGATCCAATAGCGTAGGTGGTTGTGCTATGAAATCTTCTGATCAATCTTCCTCTGACTCTGCAAAAGCTGATTTTTCACGCCGCTATGGTGAAAAAATAGAAATTAATAAAGTGGGCCCACGACGTGTTGCGATGAATCCGGAGTACTGCCACTGGTTCCACTGTATTTCCAGATGCTGTCGCAAAGCGTTTTTATGTGGTGAGGATCCCTTGACCGGTGAGTCTTTTGAGCATCGCCGACAATGGATTGTGGACCGACTGGCATTGCTGGCACAGGCGTTTTCGGTGGAAATCGCTAGCTATTGTGTGATGAGTAACCACTACCATCTGGTAGTCTGCGTTAACCTGGAAAAGGCTAAATCCTGGCAAGGGGATGAAGTGCTCAGACGCTGGTGCAAAGTGTTTAAAGGCCCTGAACTGGTTCGGCGTTATCTGGATCATGAAGTATTAACGCCACATGAAATTGATTTTCTGGAAACCTTTGTTGAAGAGTACCGCGAGCGATTAGTGGATTTAAGCTGGTTTATGCGGGCTTTAAATGAGCCATTGGCACGACAAGCCAACAAGGAAGATCAATGCACAGGGCATTTCTGGCAAGGTCGCTTCACTGCCCAGGCTCTTCTAGATGAAAAAGCCATCGCCAGCTGTATGGCTTATGTCGATTTGAATCCGCTGCGCGCTGGTATTGCTGACACTCCAGAAGCATCAGAATTCACTTCGATTAAACAGCGGATCGACAAGCAACGAAAATCACGCAGCAAAAACTACCAAGCAAAGTACCACACGGCAAAAAAAGCAGAGTCACGTGCCACCCTTCCCAGATTAAAACCTTTCAAAAGTAAGGATCCGAAAATTGAAAATATTCCGTTTTCCTTCACTGCTTATCTGGAACTACTGGATGCGACCGCAAGAACGCTGGTCAGTGGCAAAGCAAGCATGGGCGATGATATTCCGGATATTATGACTCGACTAAATATAGATCCAGAGCGCTGGATGCGGGGCATGAAATCCTCTCGAAAACGCTGGGGCAAAGCAGCAGGGGAAACTCAGGCTCTGCAAAAATACGCCAAGCTGATTCGACAATTTTGGGTACAGCGAGGCGCACCGGGTTATTAAGCAGATTTATCAGGTGTTTGTTGAATATTTTAAATTATGCCTGGCAGAATTTAAACAAGCGTAGCTTGAACATCAATCACATGCTCTAGCACATGGGTACAAAATACCGTATCAAACTGCTGATCTTTGAATGGTAAAGCTTCAATATTTCCCTGCTGCCAAGTAATCGCTGCACCTCCTCTATCAACGACTTCCTGATTTAACACTAGATCTGTTGCAGTCACCTGGAAACGACTAGCTAATGAACGCGCCAGCTCACCACGATCACATCCAACATCTAGTAGCGCTTCCCCAACAGAGTGCTGATTAATTTTATCAAAGCATTGCTGGTTCAAGTCACTACCTTTTAATAGGTTGCACTCGCCGGTTTGCTGATAATAATCTTGATACTCTTTCTCTGATATTGAGAATGCTTTCTTGCGAAAACTCAAAAAATGATAACCTATTTTTTAAACATTTAAATCCTTTTAAAATAGCACACTCACAAAAGCATAAAAAAATTTACCACTATAAATAAAAAATTAAACCAATAAACATTTAAAGACAACCTATCACACAATACTTTCTGTACAACTAATAACAGCAAAATCAACTCGCTATTTAAATTTTGCGATTCACCACTCATTATCAATAGTCTTTTTCATTGGTCTTACTACAAGGTAATAACACATACCTTGGATTGCTATTCATTTTATTAATACGTGAATTACAGAAGGCACAGAGGAAAACTTAAGGAGAAAAAACAATTTTTATTAGCATGTTGATGGCCACTGTTTTATGATAAAAATTCAATAGTAGCAACAAAAAAATGTTTCATACAAATAAATGACAAGTCTTCATAAATCAATAAACTGCGCAAAGAATACAAAGGGGCCAGAAATTTAAAATTGTCCCAGACATTGTAGGTTTGATTAGGCTAGGAATGTTCCATAAATTTTTCGGCATTCCTCAATTTCCGTGTAGGTCACGTAGCGAAATCAGACATCTGGCTATACGTTTCAAAAATGCCTGGTTACGCCGAAGGCTTAACAGACCTATATGCAACAGAAGGTTAGATACCTTGTAAAACAGTGCATTTATCATATTCCACAAATATAAATACTACATCGATCACATTAGCGCAGAAGCAGTTCATCACCTTGACATAACGATTTTTATAATGAGATACGACATATTTAGCATTAGTTTCTTATTAATAGCATTGCATAAATAGCATTGGTCGAAGCTGACAAACAGTGTTTATTTAGAGGTTGCAACAATGAGCCAATTATATATTAATTTATTATTAGGTGAGGCTGCATGCACCTATATCAACCAAAACCTTGGAATTATCGCACCAAACAAACCAGACCACCTAGAGAAATTGCAGAGATTCAATAAATTAGTTGATATAACAAACAATCCCTTTAATGAACCTAATTCATACTGCAACATGTCTATACCTACAATCAAAGCACATGTAGTAGAGAAACTTCTTTCTAATCGTGATCGTCACGACACCTCAACACCCGAATCAAAATTAAGATCATCAGTAGCATTAAGTAAACAATCTGGCATTGGACAATGCAACGAAATGTCTTATATCGCCATCGATTTTCTTTCAAAAAAACAGCATAATTTCACGTTAAAGTTTTGTGAAGCTGATTTCATGCATGTATTTGTTTTAATTGGGTCGACAATGAATAACGACACAAAAATTGACCTTAATAACCCAGACATTACAACCATTGGCGCAGATACCATCATTTGCGATCCTTGGCATGATCGTTGCTTTTCAATATTCACAACGTCGGGAACAGTTAATCGATTTTTCAAACCACAAATGAAAGAGATACTCGAGCTTTGCGGAGGAGGAGACAATATTTTAGATGGCTATTTTTATGCCTACCCGACACCTTATCAATAAACCAATCCATAAAAAATCGGAGCAAGCTTTTTCGCTTAGGTTTGCTTTTGAATATGTTTCGTTTCGATTGCAGATTTAATTTACCACATCGAAAACGGCAGGAAATTCAATCCAAGAAGATAAAAAAACAGCCTAGTAGTGACATCCCGTCTAAAATAGCAGTCAACTGATCAATTCAATGGATTGTATATGCTGCATCATTTCCCCAAACAACGTCCGCCTCTTGATCAAAATATTGCTGAAATCTATAAGCAGCAATATCAATCAAACCGGCAGGGAGATACTCCAGCAGCATCTTTAGCGCAAAAAGTAGAGTCGTGGCTTCACAAACAAGTTGCAGCAGATGTTATGCTAGAACATAAATCTCCTACCACTTTAGAACTGGGCGCAGGTACCTTAAA
Source organism: Pelagibaculum spongiae (assembly GCF_003097315.1). NCBI lineage: Bacteria > Pseudomonadati > Pseudomonadota > Gammaproteobacteria > Oceanospirillales > Pelagibaculum > Pelagibaculum spongiae. Next base: position 159,957 of record NZ_QDDL01000008.1, on the reverse strand, counting down.
CCAACTGCAATATGAAACAGCAGGCAAAAATTACGATATTGTGGAACCTTTTCCTGAGTTGTTCGAAACCAGTAAATCGCTTTCTGAAATATCTAGCATTTATAGTGATATATCTGAAGTCTCTAATGATAATCGCTATCAGCGTATTACATCCATTGCAGTACTGGAACATATCTGCAATCTTCCTGAAGTTGTTGCCCGCAGTAGTCTGTTATTAGCCGCAACTGGTAGATTTCGAGCATCAATCCCCAGTGAAGGTTCTCCAATCTGGGCACTAGGCTGGAAACTGACGACTGGGTTAGAGTTCAAATTAAAATACGGCCTTGATTACGGCCAGTTAATGAAACATGAACACGTCAATTCTGCAGAAGAAATCGAATATGTTTTGCGCTATTTTTTTAAAAACGTAGAAATGAAAATATTCGGTTTATCTCGATACCTTTCACTCTATCAATTTTTTAATTGCTACAATCCTGACCTAAAAAAATGTCGAGACTATTTGGATGATTTATCTAAGCCAAGCATAAGGGCTTCAAGAATTTTAAAATGACCGTTATCGCAGAAGACCGGATGTTTATTAAATTCTGAAATCCTAAGCTCGAGTCAAAAATACTCTAGTAAAAATTATTAGCAAATGCCATCAACCACAACATAAGCAGCCCAGCGACTAAAGTCGCTAAAATGTTATTGGTTTTCCAAGCGACCAATGCTGCGATTAATCCTGCAAGCGTTTGTGGGTCTAGCGCCTGCTTCTCAATTGATGGCAGCAACAATGCTGGAACAACCAGAGCAGAAAAAACTGCCTGGGGTACATAACGCAAATAGCGCATCCAAAATTCAGATAGCGGATAACGATCTGCCAGCAAAATAAACGAGCTACGCAGCAACAAGCTTCCTACACCAGCAGTTAATAACAGTAACCATATTTTCCAATCCAGAGACATTAATCTTTTGCTCCCTGAATTGGTTTTGCTGTCTTTTTATTGATCATCCCTTCTGAAAAACCACCTGCGATTATGCCACCAATTGCGCCTGCAACTAATCCTAGCTTCCATGGCAATGAATGAAACAACAAAGCCAGCAACCCAGCCACTACCGCTGCAATGGCACCGGGTTTGTCTTTAATGGTTGGAAATAACAAAGCAAGAAAAGTCAGTGGAATAGAAAATTCTATCGGCCAAGATGCGGGTAATGCATTGCCAAAAATAATTCCGGCAGCGGTCGCTAACTGCCAACACAACCAAACCGGTAAAGCGCACCCTAAATAGAAGGAGACCCTTTCATCTAGAGTACAACTAGGTTGCTCTGCAATTTTTAGGTGGGTTAAAGCAAACACTTGATCCGTCAAAAAATAAGCTAAACCCATTTTTTTTGCTGTGCGTTTAATCGGCGAGCCGGTAATTGGCAGTTCGGGTGCAAGCACCGCGCTGTACATCATAAAACGCAAGTTAATTAACATCGCGGTGGCAATCGCAATTAATAAAGGCGCACCTGACGCCAGCAACTGTGCCGAGGCAATCTGCGCAGATCCAGCAAAAAAAGCTACTGAAGACAGCTGAGCCTGCAGCGGCGTCATACCCGATTCCAATGCAGCTATGCCAGCAATCAAACCAAATGGCGTAATGCTTAGCAGGGTGGGTGAAACTCTGCGTACACCGGACCAGAAAAAGATTTTATCCAAAAATTTACCAATTTTAATTTACAAATAAAAAAACGCCATTTCCGCTCACTTAGAAGTGATTCAGAAATGGCGCTTTCGAAGACTTAACTATTTAAAACGTTTAATGCCGGTGGCTTTACGAACCTTTTCCATAAATGGAGCGGCTTGTGCACGGGCTTTTTCAGCACCCTTTTGCAGTTCAGCTTCTAAGAATTCGGGATCATCCATAATCTCGTTATAACGCTCACGCGCTGGCGCAATTTCTGCATTAACCAGTTCAAACAAGCGCTTTTTGGCTTCGCCCCAAGCAATACCATTTTCAAACTCAGTCCGCATTTCGGCAACCTGAGCTGGGGTAGCAAATGCTTGCCAGATTTGGAATACCGCTGAAGTATCTGGATCTTTAGGTTCGCCTGGCTCAAGCAAGTTGGTTTTGATCTTATTAATTGATTTTTTCAACTGCTTTTCAGTAGAGAACAACGGAATGGTGTTGTTATAGCTTTTGCTCATTTTACGGCCATCAAGGCCTTGCAAAATAGCACTGCTATCTGAAGCATCGGCCACTACTGCTTCTGGCATATCAAACAATTTCTTTTTGAAGATATGATTGAATCGACCAGCAATGTCTCGCGCCATTTCAATATGCTGAATCTGGTCACGCCCGACAGGCACTTTGTTAGCATTGAACATTAAAATGTCGGCGGCCATCAGTATCGGGTAACTAAATAAACCCATGGTGACTTCAAAGTCAGGGTCGGCTTCATTGGCAACGTTGGCATCTACCGACGCTTTATAAGCATGGGAGCGATTCATCAAACCTTTGGCACACACACAATTTAAGATCCACGTCAGCTCTGGGATCTCAGGAATATCTGACTGGCGATAGAAGATGGTTTTATCGGTATCCAGACCAAAAGCCAGCCAGGTCGCAGCGATTTCCCGGGTGGATTGGTGAACCCTTTCAGGGTCCCAGCACTTGATCAGTGCGTGATAGTCAGCCAAAAAATAGTAAGAGCGAACATTGTCGTCTTTGCTAGCTTGAATCGCCGGGCGAATTGCACCGACATAGTTCCCCAGGTGCGGGGTACCGGACGTCGTAATACCGGTCAGAGTTCTAACTTTACTCATGATCATCCAATCTTGGGAATTGCTGCGAGCGGGCATTATACGCAAGTTTAGTCCGATACATAAACGCTTTGACACCTTAGCCATTGCGGACTCATCTGATAAAGGATCCATTAAGTAGTAAAGGTCAGTTATGCTTGCTGCTATAAAGTTGTCAGTATCCAACCGCGGGGAATCGCAATGTCGGTAGAAATCGAACGCAAGTTTCTGGTACTAAATAACGACTATCAACAAACGGCCCAACGCAAAACTCGTATCGTCCAAGGCTATCTAAACTCAAGTCCAGAGAGAACGGTTCGGATTAGAATTCGCGGCCAACAAGGCTATCTGACTATAAAAGGCAAAAGTAGCCAAGATGGCACTTCTCGCTATGAATGGGAAAAAGAGATTGACTTGTCCGAAGCACAGCAGCTGATTAAACTTTGTGAACCGGGTTTAATCGATAAAATTCGCTACGAAGTGTCGGTCGGCCAACATACTTTTGAAGTGGACGAATTTTTTGCTGAAAATCAAGATTTGGTTGTAGCAGAAGTTGAATTAAGCTCAGCTGATGACGCTTTTGAAAAACCAGACTGGTTAGGTGAAGAAGTCACCGGTGATAAACGCTACTACAATAGCTGCTTAATGAAGCATCCATTTAATCAATGGATCAATTAAATATCAACACAAGGATGTGTTATGCCCGTTCTACATAGAGAGAAAATTAGAGGAATGCTTGGGAAAATTAGTTGTAAATGCAGCTTCTACCCCTTCAACATGAATAAAATATTAGATTTAAGCCAACCAAATGGTGAGTTCGATACTAATACATTTATAAGCTCCGGCCTATGCCATGCTATAGCGTTGTTTATTGCACAAAATAAAAGAGAAGACCTGAAAAGTTTCTTTTTTCTTTCAACAGATTCTCTAAATAATAATATAACAAAAGATAAAGCAATTAATATTACTCAATCAAAAATATGGGCATCTGCTTCCAAACTCCAAGCACCAGCTAAAAATGATATATTTAAAAACGAATTTAAATGCGACTACAATCTTCTTTGGCAAGGTACCTATCAATCAAAAAGGTAACCATTCAGCATGTCACACCAACCGATCCAATTTCTCCTGAATAAAGTCCGGCCATTTACCCGCAAATAATAACGACAAAGCTTCCCCAACACCGACCCCATTTTTTTGGCAGGTCGATATATAGCTCCGGATTCTGCAATACGCTTTCACGCCATCCCATGAGCGGAAGCAGCCTGATATCTTCTGCTGAACCTTGCTCATACGGAAGTCCCGTTCACCCTGATTATTGGTAAACGGTGCTCGGGTATTACTCATAAACCGCAGCACGTCTGCTTCAAAATCCCGCAGCCGCTCTAATAAATTTCTCGATTTACTTCGTGCTAATTTCCCTCGTTTTAATTGACCTTTTTTATCCGCTTTTTTTGGCTCAGGTGCCGGGCATTCCCGATCACCTGCTTTTAATATTTTTCGATATCGCTTCACCCATTTTTGACACTGCTTTTCATCCAACTCACCCCCCGCCTCATTGACTGCCGTATTCATTTCATAAAGCAGATCTTCCATTGCCTTGGCCCACTGCTGGCCATCTTGCTCATGGGCTCGCGCCAATTCACGTACATGATGGGCGTTACACAATACATGCAAGCACAGCACAAATCGGTAGTAGCTTTTCCAGTGATCGTGTACCAATAAACCGGTAAATTTAGGCAAGATGTCGATCGCTTCCATTGCCTCGATACCTCTTGATTCATGCGCTTCAATCCACGTCCAGCGGTCATTGCTCGCGACATGTAGCCACTTTCGTTTACCATTGATATTGACGCCGGTTTCATCGGCATGAATCAAATCTCCAGCACGCAAAATAGCCGGTACTAACTGAGCAAATGGCTTCAGTCGATGAAAAGCTTCCTGATTAAAATTGGCAAGGCTACCGGTGCTGATTGGCGCATCCAATATCTCAGCGAAGTGCTTTTGAGTCCGTTCATAAGGAATCAGCTGGTAGCTCGACATATAAACCGCGTTGGCTTTAAACTCATTGCCATATTGTATTGGCCGAGTGACCCCTTGCGGAAACTCAGCAACAAACTGGTTACCCTGCTCGTCTTGTAGAATCTGCGCCCGATATTCGGTGACATATCGGGTAATACGAACATCAACTACTTGGCGGCTTTCACTGCCAACAACACGGTATTTTCCTTTCGGCAATTGGCTACGATCAATCGTAATATCCAGCACTTCATCTGGGTCTTTCACCGGTGATAAATTACTGCCTTTATGGCCAGGCTGCCCGCCTGGGTTTTTATTGCTTTTGGCGCGCGATTTCTTTTCTCGATTAGGATCTGCCGATGGCGGAATGCTGGAGTTTTTGCTGTTTAGCCCTTTGCTATCAAGCAATATCTTAACGACGAGCATCAGCATACGAACCATCGCCACCAGTTCGGGCGGTAAGCTTTTGCTTTTGGCTAACAATCGCTCGGTTTCAGCGATTGTTTTATTAATTTCGATTGAGTCCATGCGGTTATTATCGCACAGGTTTTCAGGGTGGTTTTTTTGTCTCTGAGGCTTACTGTGGCGACTTTTTAGAAGCGGAATGCTGATGCGCTATTCTGAGCAAAAAACATTGATAATCAGGTGTGTTAATAGCAGTTTAATGCGGCGTTTAAGTGGTATTCTGAAAGAGGTGCTTAAATTCGGGAAAATATCAAAAAAACCTGTCAAGCGATTTTTATATTAAATTGTGCTGAATGGTTACTCAAAAAGAAAGTTTCTCTCTGAAACATCAGCATGGTCGCTAGCCCTGGCAGGAATCAGCAGTAATTCACCCATAGGTACTATCCAGTACAGTACATTGACCTTTAAAGTAAATTATTCAAGAGATACATCTAGCCCAATTATGACCGATCATACAATTTTAATTATTCTCGGCGGTACTCGAGACTATATTTTTGATCCTCTGATTGGGCTAATTGAATTCCAACCAGCCGCAACAAGAGCACCAGCTTATATCATTTTTCTGGAACATTTCTTTAAAGAAGGCTCTATTAAGACCCATTATTTTGCAGGCGATCAAGTTGATTTTACCAGTTTCTCACTCAGCGCTGAAGAACAAGATGGCTATGCAAGATTGAATCCTATACAGATGCGACCACTGTCTGAAGCACTCGACTGACCGCCCCATTCCACTAGCTCATAGCTACATGCCTTTTTTCGACCGCCTGACTTTGGCATTATTCAGCCACCGATTCGAGGCAGGAATAGTTTGATGTTAGCTGAGTGGTTTTTAGTAATAGGCATTTGCTTGATGGGTGCTATGACACCGGGTGCTAGCTTGGCAGTGGTTCTTCGCCAATCGTTGTATCAAGGGCGCGCAGCAGGTGTCATAACATCGATTAGTCATGCAGTTGGAATTGGCGTTTATGCCACAGCTTCACTGCTCGGCCTCGGCTTACTGATCGTTAAAAGCCCAATATTGTTTGTTGCGATAAAATGGCTAGGGGCGGCATATTTAGTTTGGATGGCAATTAATGCTTGGCGCTTTGCAGGTCAATCTAAGGTCAATCTAGAAAGTACATCTCAACAGCTGGGCAATCCAATCAAACAAGGGTTAGCGATTTCACTACTCAACCCAAAAGTCATTTTATTTTTTCTGGCATTATTCAGTCAGGTTGCTGGTGACCAGTTGGACCTTCAAACCAAAGCGCTTTATGCATCCACTGCGGTCGTTATTGATGGCGCTTGGTATACCTTAGTTGCCCTAATTGCAACGCGGCCCGCCATTCGCAATAAACTGGTTAATGGTAGTTTGTGGCTGGATAGAGCTTTGGCAAGCTTATTGATATTGGTCGCTGCAAGAATTGCTTTTGGTTAAATAATTCTACCGAATAAATTTCGATTCTTGCAGACTACATTGAATCGCAGACTGCAAGAATTAAAATTAATATTTCTTAATTAGGCTGATCAACTATTTCACAAGCACCATCAATTGAAACACCTTGCACAATTACCGGTGGTTGATCGTTGCTGATTCCATGCAAGAAACAACCCAGTTGGTGCTTAGCTTGGTCATACTGGAATAACACATGGTGGCCATCCATATTGGCATCTTGTGCATAGCGCACCACCACATTGGTTTTTTGCTGTTGATTGGCCTGAACTGGGAAGTCTAACTGCTGACCATCTGCCAGTTCAATTGCTGGTAATAGCAACTTGTCATCGGATAAATCTAACTCTTCTCCAGCAAAATCAACACTCATCGCACGCAGCAAATATTTTTGTGATGTCACTGAAACTTGTGAGTCGAAAAAACCCTCAAATATTAAATTATGTGGTTTTTGCTGGGCTTTTTCATATTGCCAGCGATTGACCTGCAAACCACTATTAGCTGGAGCTAAAGCCGACTCTGCTAACGCCCAAAATGGATGTAGTGGATCATCTTTCAAACTACCTTCAGGTAATTGCCAATAGGCGGGTTCAAATAAACCGCTTAAATATTTTCCCTCGATCACAAAATTCAGCACCAAATCCAAACTAAACGTGCCGGCGCCACTGACCGTCATTCCCTGATAAGGCGTTGGATCGACCACTGCCATTGAAGCTGCAGTAAAAGATCCTAACGACTGGCCTGATGCTACTTGGGTTTGTAGATCAAATTGAATCAGCCCTTCAGGTGTTTGTAAGCCCTGACAAATAGATGCATCAATTTGTTGCTGATTAATTAACCGGCGATATAACACACGCTCGGTGATCATTTGTAGTAAATTATTTCGCATCGCCATCGGGTTTAATGGATTGTATGAAAAATGGTTAAACGAAAAACCACTGAGACCATCAAATAATCCATCCCATAAATCGACCAGATCTTGATGCTCCGACCCCATATGCCCCGCCATGCCAGATACTGCCCAGCCGCGTATTGCTGCGATTTCTGCCAAGGTACCTTGGGAAGTTTGCTCACCCTGAGCATTGGTATAGCCACGGGTTAAAATCTGATCGGCTCGGCCATCGGTGCCATGGTTGTAAAGCATCATAGGAAAGCCTGCTATCGGCATTTGTGTTTTTGGCAGAGTTAAAACTATTTCTGATTGTCGATAATGCTGAATCAACGGCTGACCTTGCTGATCTAATTCTATTTGCCCGCCAAATACCGGTAATAAATAGCCTGATAAACCTTTAATTAAAACCGGTGCCTGCCAGCTAGAACGAATCGCACAGTATTGATCATTGGATTCCACCAGCTGCCACGGTTCATCTAACTGCACAGGCCAATTAGCCATAGCATCAACCAGATTTTGCAAGTAAGCCGTTGGCTGGCCAGTCCGCCATACTGTGGCTGCCAGAATTTGTTGCTGATTAAATTGCTCTTGATCTGCCAACCATTGTCGTAATGGTTGATACCCCTGCAAAGATTTAGCTGCAGTAATCGGTGAAATAGTTAAATCTAACTGACGTGGATTAATGCCATTTAACAAAGCCGTCAACATAGGACTGACCGCTGTTTCACTCGCATTACTGTGAATCGCACGAGTAACAATCAATGCATATTGGGTGTTTTCTTGCATGAGCCGCCCTAGCGGCTGAACTGCCAATAAGTTACCAGGGCGATATTTATCTGCATCCGGGTAATAATCCACATTTAACGGATGGCGACGGCCATATTCGGGAGATTGCGCGTCGATATTAATTAACTGAACTGAAGCATCTTGTTCTAAATAGGCGGCGGCATTCTGTGGCAAATTCAGTGCTACTGCATCGACAGCGATATTAGAATCAAAACGAATATAAACCGGTGACATAGGAGAAAAACCATCGGTAGTTTCTGCTACTGCTCGCCAATCAACGGTTGAGATATGCTTCTCTCGCGGGAAGTGACTAAAATCGATTTTTCCACTGGGTTTTTGTTTGATCGCCGATGGAAATCCTTGGTCAAAAAAAGCCGCGTCATCGGTTAAATCCAATACCATTTGTGCGGTCAATGGTTGAATATCAACAGGCGTAGTCGGAGGATTTGGCTGCGGGTTTGTAGGCGGTGTAACCAGCTGATCATCTGGAGTAGATTTAGACGAATCATTTGAGCCACATGCAGTCAGCACTACTGCTAATAGCGGCACAGTCAGCCATTGAACAGCGATGCGCATAGTTGGTTGACATTGAGTAGCATGCAAACTGCAACCGCGTTTTGTCACAAATGCTTTCATCCAATCATTCCTATTTTATTATTATTTTGAACATAAGACAGGACTTTACTGATAGATAAAAGCAATGGTTTTAAACGATTTAAAAAGACTGGACTAAATCAGAGCAGCAGCCACACATGCCCATGAATAGCTGCTGATTAGAGTTACATCACGAAGCAATATCGAATTATTTTTGGTAAAGCGATGACTCACCTTCAGGGCGTGTTTTGAAACGCCGATGCTGCCATAAATATTGCTCGGGATGCTCGAGAATTCGTTGCTCAGTTAACTGATTTAAACGCAATGTATCGGCGAAGGAATCATCGCTGGGAAAGTTTTTTAATGGTGCTGAAAACTTCACCACATAGCCGGTTTTTTCTAAGTAAATAGTGACTATTGCAACCGACGCAAATGTTTGGCGAGCAAAATCACTTGTACTCATCACAGTGGCCGTGTTTACACCAAAAAATGGCATAAATACACTGCGCTTTGGCCCAAAATCTTGATCAGGGAGGATCATTCCTGGCTCATCATGCTGCATGAAATGCAGTAAATCTTTAACTTGTTTACGTGGAATAAATCGGGTCTTGAACTTAGGTCTTTGCCGAAATTTTCCAGATAGATACTCAAATAATGGATTGTTATTAGGACGATACAGCAAATTAAAAGGCATGTTTTCACTGGCTATCCGACAGGCCATTTCAAGGCATGTCATATGCAAGGCACTTAATAAAATAGGCTTACCCTGCTCAAGATGAGTTTGTAGTTCTGGATCGATTTCAAATCGCCCCAACCGCTGAATTCTGCTGCGAGATGCAAACCAAGCCAAGCCTGGTTCCAGCAAGGCAATCCCTAAAGTTTCAAAATTCTGCTTTAGCAATTGCTCACGTTGTTGATCTGTCTTTTCGGGAAAGCACAAGGCTAGGTTTTGTCGGGTAACTCGTAAACGACTCCCGCCTAACTTCATTAATAAACGCCCCATTGCACGGCCAGTAGCAAAAAAAGCAGGTAATGGTAATCGTCCAAGAATAAACAGAATTAGCACCAACAGCCACAACCCCAAGTACTTCGGATGCAAGAATTTCCATTGGAAGTGATAATCCGAGGTATAGGTTTTCTGCTGTGCTTGATTCTCGAGTGATTCTGGTTTTTCTTGTGACATCTCTGATTCCTGTCAATCAAACCCTGCTCTGTTCAAGATCGGCTAAACAGACACAACCGCTTCTACTTGTTCCTTACTAACTAATGCAGATTGCAGCAGCCAGTCAGCCGTATCTTTCCAAAGCTTTTGAGGCATATTACGACGAAAGAAACCAAAATGTCCTATTTTTCCTGCTTGATAATCTTTAGGGTTCAGCAACAGTAGTTCACTACTCTCGGCTTGATAAAAACTCTGAAGCGCTTTAACGCAAGCCATCGGCGCAAAATCAGTATCATCACTAATGGCGATAAAACGCATCTGCTTTTGCTGATTGTAGTGGGTTCGAATTGGCTGTTTTCGCTGATCACTAACATAGTGTGGATTACGACACCAAGCTGCCCAACTAAGAGCAATTGATCTTGGTAAGTCATCACCACCACCGAGTAATTTACCAGGAAATTGCCCGCGAACTATCGTCACCAGCGGCATAATACCAAACATCACTAGCCACATTTTAATCCGTAATAACGGTGAATAGAGTTTCCAATAGCCCGAGCCAGAAGCTATGACCAACGATTTCTCTGCCAAACCATTGTTATCGGCCAAACCCAAGATTTGCCCACCTAGGCTATGGCCAATTGTCATCAGCCTGAGCTGGTTATGTTGCTTAGACAACCAATCCAAGCCAGCCCTAAGATCTTGTTCACCAAAATCTGTTAGCCGCAAAGATTTTCGCTGGGCAAGATTACTCTCGATATTTTTACTATCACCCATTCCACGGTAGTCATAGCTCATCACAACAAAACCCTGCTTGGCCAACCAACTAGCAAAGTGATGATAATAGCTACGAGGAATCCCCATTGCTGGGCTGATTAGCAGCGCCACGCCATTTTCTTGTTGCGGTAAGTATTCACTTGCCGCCAACAAAAAGCCGTCTCGCGTAGTTATTTGAATTGGATTAATCTGGATATTGCTTTTATTCATAACTCAGATTACATCTAGCAGAGGTGGAGATGAATCATGCTAGCGGTAAAAGATGCGTTTGATAAGTGATTTTTAACTTCTTTCAGTTTTCTTAAGTCAGATATCTCTTGTAAATAAAGAAGGCCATTTATATAAGAATTGGTCGTAAAAAATGCTTTCTTTCAGCCAATTTACCGCTGCCAGCTATTACTCATCGTTAGATTAATACTTGCTCTATTATTCTCTGAGGTTGTCAGAAAATGGTGGTAAATATTGGTTTGATGATTATCGATAATAATTTTCTGATGGTTCTCAGAACCGTCAGTCACAGTATCGAAGCTGGGCTCAGTCGAGTAGCCCTGATCCTTGTGATAAATCCGTGTGCTGCCAGCGCCATGCCCAGTCTCTAGCGTGATTTGACTGATACCCGCAGGCACGAAGAAATAACCATATACTCGCTGATTGGTTTCTGTTTTGCAGCTGAGGAACAAAAGTTTCGGCAGCCAATGACAAACAAAGATTCGGAATATGGCTCAAGTCAGTGCTATCTCCACCACCTGAATTATCACTGCTGTCATTACCGTCACCATCGGAGCTATCATCTCTGCTAAAACTATCGTCAGTAACTTCATTACCAATCACTGACGCCAGATAGCTACACACAAGTGCTTCTACCTGCTCATGTACTACCTGAAAAATGCGGAACATATTCACATCAAAAAAAGTTTCCTGCACCTGTTGTCTGGCCGTTACTTTTAATTTCCATCCATTGGTCATTCTAAAACCCAGAACTTCATCGGTATTATTTCCCAATTGTGGGCAATTCCATATTTTGTAATTATTTAGACCATTTTTCAGAAGGTTTTTAATCTGATTATCTGCTTTACGCAGGCCATCAAGAATTAATGCACCCAACAAACCATAAAGACTATCGGTATTAACATTAAAGTCCCGACTATCTAGCCCACCTTTGGTCATGCGATGACTCGAAAAATCATGTTGAATATCGATACCCAGAGCAGAAAATAAATTATCCCGACGATTGCTACTACCCACAAGGCTGGCTATCAAACTCGACAGCTTTTGTTTTTCAGTAGCACCAGCACAACGCTTTCGTTTATCACAGTACATCGAACACATCAGTTCATGACGGACTTGCGGCCAGTTCTGACGATTTTTAATCGTAGGTACATTCCTTTTGAAACCGAGCGGGCGATTTCCATATTCATAACAGGTTGTGCTTTATCAACTGTATTATGCATACAAGAAAAGTTATGAGTAAACTAATCTGCCAAAACTGGCTATCTAGAAATAACTTCGATAGCCATATCTTAATAATTACCAAATGTTATGGCAATTCACTCTGAACAAGTAGATAGTAAGGTTGATGCATTTCTGCATGAACCAGAATTACCGCTAATGATTAGCATGTATTGAGTGTTTGCATCTTCAATTAAAGGGCATGCATTTGAACATTCGGTTAATATGCGATTATCGTTAATATAAATATACTCAGACGGATGTTCTTCGATTTGGTTGATATTCAAACCATTCAGACTTTCTAGGGCAGGGTTTTTAAGTATAGAAACGCCTTGATTGGCACTAATATTATCAATTCCATCCAAGCTTGTTAGTGCTAAATTACCTTGAATTAATAGGCTCCCTCCTATTTTTGAAATACCTGAAAGTCCATTTAAATTATTAAGTGCATGATTTCCGATTATAGAAATATCAGAATCTACAGACTTTATATTTTTTAATCCATTTAAATCAACCAACGAAACATTGTATCCAACAATTATTTCACCGTGTAATGCGTTAATATTTGATAAGCCATCAATATTAGTCAGGTGCTCATTCCCGAATACTTGAATATCACCACCTACGTACTTGATACTTGACAAAGGATTAATATCTTCAACAAGGTTAAGAACTTTAATGTAAAGATTGTCACGAACTGAAGTAATCAGCCCAAGACCTTTTAAATTAAATATATCCGACTCTACCGTTAAATCACGAAAAGTACCTATAAATAAACTCCCTTGAATCTGCGTGCATCTATTTTTATTATAAAAATTATCGATTTCATTCTGATTTATCAAAAGGTAATCAGTATCAATAGGGCATTTTGAGTTTATCACGCTGTAAACTTTGGGAAGCTCCTCTACCTCTAAGTAGTTGTCATCACCAAATAAGCTGGCGACATCAACTGATGTATTTTTTATTTCAGCGCTGTTAAAATTGTTCGAGTTTGTTGAGTTCTGACCAAAACAAAAAGTGCTTACTATTAAGCAACCATAGGCAGCGAATTTAACATTCATACATTCACCTTTAAGTGTAATTCATTAGATTAAAGAGATTATAATTTCACTTTTATCATTTAAGACAATCTAATCTATTATGTAACAAATCAATGATTTTTGATATATAATGCCAATTTAGTTATAGCCAACCAAAGCTTTGGAAGCAAACCTACAACCATGATTTACCAGCCTTTACGCTCAATTATCTTGATAGTTATTGTCCCAAATCAGATTACGCACTCGGTCCTGATTACCACCACCAGGTTTGAATAAACGATTACATTTAGCAGAGGTGGAGATGAATCATGCTAGCGGTAAAAGATGCATTTGATAAGTGATTTTTGTCAACAACGAGATTAACGTAAAAATTACAGTTGTTAATATTACATTTTCAGTGGTTTTTTTGACCAAAAGAAGGCGGCCATTAATGACCGCCCTATAATGTGACTACTCCATAATAATTTGAATTGAAGTGTTCTGATGACCGGCAGTGAATAAGAAGTAATGATACCTATAATTACTTGGGTCATTCAGAATAACTTCTTCATTGGCACCACCAACATTCATATGTTCATCATAATTAGCAGTACTTGGATAACTCTGATCTTTATAATAAAACCCTGCATTACCTGAACCGTGACCAATTTTAATTGTCACTTTATCGACACCCATAGGCACAAAGAAATAACCATACACTATCTGATTTCCTGCGACACAGGCCGCCATATCTTGTTCATTTTGCAGTTTTGGAATAAAGGTTTTGCTATCTTGAGTTGCACAAACATTTGGCAGTTCAGCAAGCGGATCGTCACCACCATTATTGTCTCCGCCACCGTTATCATCTTTAGTCAATGAAACACTGAGTTGGACATTGGTAAAAGGATTATAAGGAGCAACCATAATAAACCACTCACCTGCTGCCGGATTATCAACCGTAATGGTTTCGTTATTACCATTTATCCAAGGGCGATAATCCCACTGGTCGACAGTCACCTGAGCATTATGACGCAAATATAAATCAGCATCACCCGTGCCAGATTCAATATGAATCACTAATTGTTGGGTACCCTGAGGTACTACAACTTTAAATTCAGGCAACTCAAGGCTACTGGCCGATGAAATAACTCGCATATCACCATCATTAAGCACTTCAATTGCAGGGTTTTCTCCGTTATTGTCGCTTCCGTCACCTACAGTACTTTCAACTTCTAACAACCAATCCATCCACTCACTATCATAATTGGTTAAGCGAGCATTTAGATAATTGTTATAGCCAGCATAATCACCATTTCGGAAATAACCCAGTATTTGATTAACAACATCGGGATGGCGCTCGAACATAAAACGAACGGCTAAATAACCCCAACGGTAAACTCGATCACTATCACTGTTGTAGTCATTTTTGAAAATACTCGATAAACCAAACTCGCGAGTTCGAGCTAAATCAATCGCGGTGTCATTGAAGTTTTTCTTGTCAATATATTCTCCAAGCCCTTCTAGCCACCAGATAGTATCTGCCGTTAAATAATCAGAAAAACCTCCTTTCATATTAAAGCGACCATCTAGGTAATGAACATATTCGTGACGAAGGTTCCAAACTTGGAAATCTGGCAACCAAGTTGCTTCATAGGCAATAAAACGCGCTTGGTTGTTCGCATCAGAAGGGGTTCCTTCTAAATATATGCCACCATTATTGGTGTAATTCCCAAACAATGTACCTGAATAAGTTTGATAATCATCGGCACTATTAAACACAACGACTTCTAACGATGAATTCATATCACCTGCAACAGGCTGTTGACCGGTTTGTAATTTATTATGGAAATAATCACCTTGAGCCACCAACTCATCACAGCTGTCACTTAATTGTTGGCTAGTCATCTGCTGAGCACGAATCACTACTGAATTACTACAACTGTGGTTAATTGGCAAAATTTGCGCCGCCAGCTGTTGTTTAAAGTTGCAAACACCGTAGTAATTGCATTGGCTTGAATCATAATAATCAGCCATCTCTGCTGCGCCCACCCAAATTCCTGGCCCATTAGCAAACGAATAATTATCAAGCAAACTTTTAACCATGGGCCGCAGCATACTTTTTAGCTGGTAATGTTTTAAGAATCGCCCCAACTCACGAGCAGCATTATTTAACAAAAACTCACCATCACTTCCAATCATATTGTTATGAGTAGCAATAAACTGTTGCAGGCTGTTTATAACAGATTGATCTGAAAAAATTTTGGTTTTGAAATCATCGTTATAATGACCGCGAAACAATACGGTAAACACACTATTAGTGGCTGCTCGCATATACCAAGAATCAGCAAACTGCTGATTAAACCTTGCTAGCATATCTTTAACAATAAATAGGTAGCGAGCATTCTCTCCCGAGCTGTCTATCAAAATAATCGCTTCTCTCAAGACATTACCATGATCATCATTAACCAGCGGATAGCTGTCAGACGCGAAATAATTATCTAACGCTTGGCGAATCGAATTTTTTAAGTTACCGCCATATTGGCCTACATCGTCGGCCTTATAGAACTGAACGTAATAACCAGCCCGGAGGAATAGCACTAACTGCTCGATACCTTGGTCGTTATTCCCCTGATAACTCAAACTTTGCTGCGCCATACTATTGGCAACACTGACCATCTGAGATTCTCGAAAAACTTGGTAAGCCATCATGCCGCTCAATGAAAATAAATCATTAACACAATCGATCGGAGCTTGACGGATAAAATCCGTCAAATCACTACCGCTTCGAGATGCGAAGTCATCGCTATTGCAACTAGCAACGGCTTGAGCACTATTCAATTGCAATGCTTGCGGGGTTATTTGCTGTAAAATATTGGATTGTTGTACTGGGTTTACTAAAAAAGAAGGTTGTTGCGGATTTTTCAAAAGCAATTTAATCGGCGGCTTTTCTTCTAGGTTAAACGGTTCAGGGTGGCCTGCTTCAATTGGTTGGGCATTCACCCCTGAAGCCAGCAAACTAGTTAACACAATAGGAATTAATAATTTTCTCATGCGATCCTCCATAATCAACAAGCTAAAGAACTACATATCGCAGTTAGCTTTAAAAGGATAGCCAGCTATTTTTCAAATTACTTATTCAATTTTTTTGTGAGTGTTGATTAAAAAATTTGGGGGTGTTTTTCTCGCATTATTCAGAAAACTGTCCTAACCAATACCCGACAAAACCAGTCAACTAATACTTTAAAAAACAGCTCCAACCAATAGTAAACCAACAAATATTTAAATTGACTTTTTCATCTTAAGCTATGGTAAAATTTTAAATTTTTTAATCTAAAAAAAGAAAACACCACTAGATAACATTGATTGCCAACACCCAGAAAAAGAGCTATTGAAGTAAATGTTTTAACTGTTTGCTCTGGCACAATATCTGACTATTTTAGTTTGAATTAAATTTTAACTATTAATCGTTGCGTAAGTATTCGCAAAAATGATACTACAAGACATCTACATCGTCGTATGCGCCATATCTGTTACAGGGTCGATAATACAAAAATAAATGCAACGATTGATACCGTGCAATTGCCACGGAACATCAAACCAAACAAGTTGTCCTAACTTGTACCATTCATTGGTTGAACTGAAAAATTCACATTGAAAATAACAATTCAAAAAACCAGCCTTCTTCTTAGTACCTTTCTGGTAATGATCGCCTTTGCAGCTAATTCCGTGCTCACTCGGGCAGCTTTGACAGATCTACTGATCGACCCATATAGCTTTTCTACTATCCGCCTTGCTTCGGGTGCTATCACACTATTACTGATCTTAAAGCTAACAACCCGACTAAAAAATACCCCCATTCGCCAGCAAGCATTCAAATCAAAATTTGACCAAGGCAGTTTAGCCCGCGCCTTATTGCTACTTGGCTACGCCTGTTTTTTTTCTATTGCTTATCTATCTATCCACTCTGGAACTGGTGCGCTGGTTTTATTCGCCAGCGTGCAAATCACCATTTTGTTATATGCCCATCATTTCAAACAGCAGCTCAATCGTTATGAAATATTAGGTAGTGGCATTGCTTTGTCTGGTTTGATTTATTTGTTTTTACCCGGATTAAATACGCCGCCATTAGGCAGTGCTCTATTAATGCTGGTCGCGGGTGTTTGTTGGGGTGGCTTTACCTTGGCTGGAATGCAGGCGACCCAGGCAGCAAAGACCGGCACACTTACACCATTGCAAAATATGCAGCAGAGTTTTTTACTCGCAACACCAATCGCACTGATAGTCCTCACCATCGCAGTAGTTATTTTCAATCAGTATTTATTGTTTAGCGTGGATGGTGTGTTGCTGGCGTTAACTTCTGGCAGCATCACTTCCGCAATTGGCTACTGGGCTTGGTATCAAATATTACCAAAGCTAACCGCCAGTCAAGCTGCAAGCAGTCAATTATCGGTACCATTACTGGCTACTTTTGGAGGTTTAATATTTTTAAATGAGCTGCTAGTGTCACGATTGACTATTGCAGCTGCAATCATTTTGGCTGGGATCTTTTTAACCAACAAGAAACAATAAAGAGCATAGAAAGAAATAAACACCCCTTAATATAGCTCGTAATTAGGGAAACGACTTACTAATGAAATGTCTCGCTTTGCTAAAACTCAGGACTGACCCATAAGAAGACACAGAAAGATTATTTATTTCCACAAACACAGAGCTTTATGATTTAACACCCCATCTTTATCGATGGAGAGTTAAACCAAAAGAGATTAGATGAATAATCTAATGATCAGAACCTACCAAGGCTAATAAAAAAATAGCCTTACATTTTACTAACAATCTTCCATCCGTTTTTTTAAATTATTAATTCCTGATTTAATAGTATCAATTTGACTAATTGCTGTTGATCCTGTTTCTCCCGGACTAAAGTCTAGTAAAAACATATCTTTTTTTTGCGCACAGATCGCTAGCGTTAGCTCGCCTACAATGTTACAAACTTGAAACAAGTTATCTTCTATTAATTTCAAACTTTTAAGGATTTTAATTTTATCACCCTTATTTAATTCTGCATTAACTTGCCTTGAAACATTGAAAACACACATTTGCGGCTTAAATGTTCGACCTATATGTAACCGTTCTATCATATATTGAGGCTTTATCGTTATTCCCTCAGGAAGAATATTTCCTTGCGTCCACGGAAGAACTGCTGGCAGCAAGCTACTAAGGCCTGCACACTTCAATCTTATATATGCTTTCATTTCTCTTGAAGCAACACTGTCACTGCAACAAATAGCTCCAAAACTCCCTACCACTTCACTATTTTCTTTAATGTAAAATCTTTTATCACAACCATTTCCAAGCAATCGCCAAGACATGACTATCCCTTACAAAAACACTTAAGAAAGAGATTTTATAATATCGAAAACTAATTTATAATTATTGATAAAACACTCATTTATCGAAGGAACTTTTTACTTAGAAAAACCTAAATTAGCAATAAAAAAAAACACAAACCTCCAACAATAAAAGTTTGTGTTTTACAACAAAATAAAAAACCACCTATTGCTGAGCCTCTTACAAAACTCTGACCATAAATAATCATGTGTAACAACATGTAGTCTCGACAGGGTGCGAATGTGATTTTCACTTTATTTCGTCAGCATATAATCAGTCAAGAATTCGACTTACCTCCTGAGTTTTACAGTTATCTTCTCTTATATATGGATTAACAAAAACTTAATGTATAAGTTTTGACTTACACACGACATGAAGCATTATGTGGGAGGTGATTGAACTCTGCAGCTCTAAGCAAACAGCAACCGATCACCATCAGTATCAATTTCTATTTGGCTACCCGGTAAATATTCACCTTGTAGCATTTTCTGCGCCAATGGATTTTCAAGATGTTGCTGAATGGCACGCTTAAGTGGTCGTGCACCATAAACCGGATCAAAACCTGAAGCGGCCAGAAAATCTAACGCCGCCTCGGTAATTTCCAATTTTAAATCTCGATCGATTAAACGCTTGCGTAACCTTTGCAACTGAATAGTGGCAATGGAACGAATGTGTTCTCTAGCCAGTGGATGAAATACCACCATCTCATCGATACGGTTAATAAATTCTGGTCGAAAATGCTGCCCCGCAACTTCCATAACTGCGGTTTTCATTTCCTGATAATGGCTTTCTCCGGCCAGCTCTTGAATCAAATTAGAGCCCAAGTTAGAAGTCATCACTATCACGGTATTTCTAAAATCAACCGTGCGGCCTTGGCCATCGGTTAGTCGACCATCGTCTAGCACTTGCAGTAGAATATTGAAAACATCTGGATGAGCTTTTTCGACTTCATCCAACAGCAATACCGAATAAGGACGACGCCGAACTGCTTCTGTTAAATAGCCGCCCTCTTCATACCCAACATAGCCAGGAGGCGCACCGACCAGCCTAGCGACCGAGTGTTTTTCCATAAACTCTGACATATCGATCCGTACCATGGCATCTTCACTGTCGAATAAAAAATTAGCTAAAGATTTACACAGTTCGGTTTTACCAACACCGGTTGGGCCTAAAAACAGGAAAGAGCCAATTGGCCGATTTGGATCAGATAAACCCGCGCGTGAACGACGCACTGCATCAGAAACCACTTTTACCGCTTCTTGCTGACCGATTAACCGTTTATGCAGTGCACCTTCCATTTTCAGTAATTTATCTTTTTCACCTTCCAGCATTTTGCTCACTGGAATGCCGGTCCATTTAGAGACTACATCGGCAATTTCTTCATCGGTCACCTTGTTTCGCAACAAGGTCATTTCCATCATTTCTGCCTGAGAGGCCATATCTAACTGGCGCTCTAGCTCTGGAATTTTACCGTATTGCAGTTCTGACATTTGGGTCAGATCACCGGCGCGACGGGCCTGCTCTAACGAAAAACGTACCTGTTCAAGCTTTTCTTTAATTGATTGAGTGCCTTGCAATGCCGCTTTTTCGGTTTTCCATACTTCATCTAAATCAGAATATTGAGATTCCAATTCACCAATCTGTTGCTTTAAATCTTGCAGACGTTTTTTAGATGCGTCATCTGATTCTCTCGTTAGCGCTTCTCGCTCGATTTTAAACTGAATTAACCGTCGCTCCAGCTTATCCATTTCTTCTGGTTTAGAGTCAATCTCCATTCGGATTCGGCTACCGGCTTCATCAACTAGGTCTATCGCTTTATCTGGCAGTTGGCGATCAGCAATATAACGATGAGAAAGCGTTGCAGCGGCAACAATTGCCGGGTCAGTAATTTCTACCCCATGGTGCAATTCATAGCGTTCTTTCAAACCACGCAAAATGGCAATGGTATCTTCAACAGTCGGCTCTTCTACTAATACTTTTTGGAAACGCCGCTCTAGCGCTGCATCCTTTTCCATATACTCGCGGTATTCATCTAAGGTCGTCGCGCCAACACAATGCAGTTCACCGCGCGCCAACGCAGGCTTGAGCATATTGCCAGCATCCATAGAACCTTCTGCTTTCCCTGCGCCCACCATGGTATGCAATTCATCGATGAACAAGATGATCTGCCCTTCTTGCTTACCTAGATCATTCAGCACCGCTTTTAGTCTTTCTTCAAATTCACCACGGAATTTAGCCCCTGCAATCAGTGCGCCTAGGTCAAGCGAGAGCAGTCTTTTATTTTTTAAGCCTTCTGGCACTTCACCATTAATAATTCGCTGTGCCAAACCTTCAATAATTGCAGTTTTACCAACGCCTGGCTCTCCAATTAATACTGGATTATTTTTAGTGCGGCGCTGCAATACCTGTATCGTACGGCGGATTTCATCATCACGACCTATCACCGGATCAAGCTTGCCTTGCGCGGCTCTTGCCGTTAAATCAATCGTGTACTTGTCCAATGCTTGGCGTTGTTCTTCTGCATTTGCATCGTTCACTTTCTCACCGCCTCTAACCTTATCTATGGCGCCACGGATTTTCTGTTCATTGAGCCCATGTTTTTTTAATAATTTTCCTAACGTGCCGCGTTCTTGCAAACAAACCAGTGCCACCAGTTCGGTTGATATAAATTGATCGCCTAGCTGCTGCGCTTCACGATCAGCCAAGTTCAGCACCCGCCCTAACTCAGCATCCAGTGAAATATCTCCCTGATTAGAAGACAACTTCGGCAAATTATTAAATAACTGATTAACTTCGCCACTCAAGGTTGCACTATTGACACCACAAGCATTTAGCAAATGCACCAGTGAGCCGCCTTGTTGCTCTAGCAAGGCTTTGAACAAGTGCAAGGCTTCAATCCGACTATGATCTTGCCCAACCGCCAGCGACTGGGCATCAGCGAGTGCTTGCTGCAGCTTGCTAGTCATTTTTTCCATTCTCATTCCGATACCCTTAGGAAAACTCTGTGTTTGTCAGATTGGGCTTTACTGATAGCTTTTCAACCTTTGCAGGCAGCAAGTTGATGATTCTATTAATTAGCATATTACCTATGAAGCTTTAATTGTCGGCTCAATTTTTTGCCAATCAAAACTCGCCAAAGAAAAAAAATGGTGGAAGGTAGTAAAAAGCGAATGAATTGGTATGACAAAAACATTCAATTCAAACTCAATTTTTTAATCGTTGCTATAAGATATTTTATTGAACCGGGTCAATGTTTAGCGATAACCAGTATCTATGATGAGGAATAACTGATTTATTTGAGTGTTAGCCATGCCGTACAGCAAGCATACCGAGAAAGCACGTCAATTTGTCAAGCGTAAAACCTTAACACTAGGCAGCCTAGTTCTGCCTTGGCTATTTATTATTTATGCGATTATTCAAAGCTATAAACCAGAAATGCTCGCTAGCAACCCGTCGCAAATGTTTGCCGTGTTTGCCATATTTCTCTATCCGGTCAGCTATTTGATATTTGTAGTTCAAAGCCGACGTCATCTGGCTAAAGGCCACCCAGCTTCAGCGCTCTATTGGTATCAGTTCCCACGATTACATGCCTGGAGCATTGTTGGCATTTTACTATTGTCGGGAATGGGCATCGTCTAAAAGCAGTTTCAGAAAAGCTGGTTTATCCAGCTTTTCTCTTTTGTTGAAAAGCGACCGCCAATAAAATCATCGCCAAACCGATCAAAGTTGCTGAGTGAATTGCTTCTCCCAACACTTGATTGATTAGTACCAAAGAAATCAACGGTGATAGATAAATTAGGTTACTCACCCGTGCAGTATTCTCGGTCGCCTGCAAAGCTTTTAGCCAAAGCACAAAGGCTAATGCCATTTCCATTAAGCCAATATAGACTGCCGCTAACAAGCCTTGCCAACCTGGCATGCTCATGTCACCACTGATTGCTTTTGATATCAGCATTACAATCAACACAATCGGCAAACCACAAATAAAATTCAGTGCCATTGCAGTCACTGGCTGTTCATTATTCTTTCTACTAACAATCCAATAACCTGCCCACAAAACGGTACTCGCCAAGGCAAAAATGACACCTTGCGGACTTTGAAAGTTCAGAGAAGTTAAATCACCTGAAGTCGCAATCACCACCACGCCAAAATAGCCAACCAAGCACGCTAACCAGTCTTTTTTAGTGATTTTTTCTTTGAGGAAAATAGCCGACATTAGTGTCAACATTAATGCCCAACTGTAATTAATACTTTGCGCTTGTTGAGCTGGAAGCTTCTGATAAGCCAAAAACAGTAGCGGGTAATATATTCCCGGGTTAAGCATTCCTGCCAACCAATATCGCTTCGGTGATTTTTTATAGGCTTCAAGCAGTGAGCGTTTTTGCCACCAAACAACAGCAACTAACATTAAAGTCGCAAACAGTACCGACCAAAACACCAGCTCAAACGGGCCAATATAGCCCAATCCTAACTTGAAAGCAGTCGCTACAGTCGACCAACAAGCCACCGCAGACAAACCATAAACTATCGAACGATCCAAAATAACAACTCGGTACAGTTTTCACAGAAAGGCCGTATTCTGACATAGTGACAAGTTGTTTGCTGCGTTATTAAATAATTACTTAGCAAGAAATATTTTGATCATTCCAGAAGAAAAACTGATAAGTAACAAGAAAAACCATTGTTTGATTAAAAACCATAACTATCTTAAAAAAAATAAGAATACATCAGATAAACAAACATCAATAGATTGCTTTAGCCGATCTATGACATTTCCTTATTATCGCCCAATAAAAAAGGGAAGACTCAAGCCTCCCCCTTCTCATATCGAGACCCTTTCGGATCGGTTTCCAAACCAACTTGATAATGAGCTATTGGTTATTTTTTATTTGTGAGCTAGTTCGCAAAAGCCCTTTTCTAAAAAATTTAGACCAACTTTAACAATGGCAGCTCGCATCTAGCAATCGCTCACAGTATATTGTATGCATGTGTACATAACAGATGATTTTTATGTCAGTAGCATCACAACCTGTACTCTATTCTTTCCGGCGCTGCCCTTACGCCATCAGGGCCAGAATGGCTATTGCAGCTTCAAAAAGCCAAGTAGCTCTACGTGAAGTAGTTCTGAAAGACAAACCACAGCAATTAATAGGCAAGTCATCAAAAGCAACGGTGCCCGTGCTTATTATTCCCGCCAGCGAACAACATGATGAAATGCTGCTTGATGAGAGTCGTGACATTATGCGATGGGCATTATCTAACCAAGACCCACAGCAGTGGCTTTCTGGTGACGATGTCATGAACTGGCAGTGGGAAATGCAAGGCTTGCTTCAAGAGAATGATTTTATTTTTAAGCTTTCACTGGATCGCTACAAATACCCTGAACAACATCCGCAGCACACAGTGGAATATTACCGCGATCAGTGTGAGGTTTTTCTTGGCAAGCTGGAAAAACATTTGCTAAGAAATCAGTTTCTGGTCGCTGGTCGAGTCACTTTCGCCGACATCGCTATTTTCCCATTCATTCGTCAGTGTGCTCATGTCGATTTCGAGTGGTTTCAGGCAACGCCTTATCCCAAGCTTCAACAATGGCTTGAGCATTTTAAATCATCTGAGATATTTTTATCGGTAATGCAAAAGTATCCACAGTGGAAAGAAGGCGATACACCGGTTTATTTTCCAGAATAAAAAATTTTTCAAAGTAGGTTTGATAAGCCAAAGGCGCAATCAGATATTAGGCTCTATCAAATAAATGCCTGATTTCGTTTTAACTCATCAAACCTACAAGACTATTTACATCAACTTATTTTACACCAGTTTATAAGTCTTACGCGCTAGTTCATTATCGAAATCACCCCGATAAATTACTTCCACTTCACCTGTTGCTGGCTCAAATGCCAATTCAACATAATTAAATACCGCAGCACACCAATCAAACTGGCTCCTCGGCAAGAAACCACCCAGCGGATTTATGACTTGGCAGAACGGCCCCACCGTAACTTCAGTGGAACGACTTCCAGGGCCTGTTTTGTCTACCCGGCCCATCGCTGCAAAATGCACATCACCAGCCAGCCAAAGCACGCCCGGAATTTGATTGCCTTCAATGTAATTTAAAATATCGGCTCTTTGTGAAGCATAACCAGACCAGCGCTGAGCTTCTCCAGAATCGAACAATACCCCGGGGAAATGTGAAATTGGCACTGAGTTAACAATTAACTTAAATACGGCCGAACTGTCATTTAGCCCCCGCTTTAACCAAGCCAATTGCTCAACAGACAAATATTGCGCTTCAGGCGTATTCATCGTTGAAGGTCGGCGGTCGCTGCGGCTATCCAGTACAAATACATCAACCGTGTCACCGAAAGATAACTTACGCCAAATCTGATCCGGCCGTTGTGGATTACGTTTAACCGGCATATGTTCAAAATATGCATCTAATCCATGGCGTAATAAAGTTGGGTCGATGGTTTCCGGGTCCCAATCATTCACTATTTCATGGTCATCCCAAGTGCTAATCTGGCAATTGGCAGAACGTACTCGCTGAAAACCTCGTTTTTTTAAATTCTTGCTCCAGATTTTACGATAAGACTCTGGGTCTGAGGCGCTGTCGTTATAACTGGTATCACCCAGAAAAATGAACGCATCTAGATTACGGCGTAAACCTGCCTTTTCCAAAGTAAATGGAATCATGTAATTTGAAGCACAAGAACCCGCAGCAAAACGAACCGGTTCAATGGCACCTTGCGGCAAGCTACTACGGAAACGGCCGTTATAAAACACCTGAGTGGACTTGCTGCCCTTAAACTCAACGAAGCTATACATGTAGCGCTCACCCGGCTGCAAATCATTAATTTGCAACTGAACATAGCCATGGCTATTGGGTGAAACCTCGATATTCAAAAGTGGGTTTTGCAAATCAACATCATCTTCTAGCCACAACATTAACCTCAGATCTTTCTTGCCAATATATTGCGTCCACAGCTGAATGTTATCGCCCTCAGGGTCTGCCGCAGCGACGCCTAAAGGAAACTCTTTCACCTTCTGGTCGGTATCAACCTTGCAACCAATCAACAGTAACGCTGCAGCAGCGGCTGTTGCTTTGAGAAAGTCACGACGCGACCAAGACGATTCGATTGCAGATTGGAGAGAAGAAGCGGCGGATTTGAGACTTACTGAAACTACTTGATTCATTTTACTGCTCTTTTTTGTTTTTTTGAGGCAGCCAGCTACATAGGTGACAGCTGGTGGTATTTCTAAAACAAAGACAGCATAATAAAAATAGAATTATTAGTCACGAAAATGAATGTACAGTGAAACCATATCGCTTTAATGGGTGTATTTGTTCTTGTTCTATTTCACAGATATAGAGCATATAAACCCGGGTGCGCCGTAAGGCTTACCCAGGCTACGAAAACCGAGTGGAGTTTTTTTTATTGATAAATCTTTAATATTTCATTCAGTACCAAGCCAAAGGTTGGTCGGGTAAGCCTTACGGCGCACCCGACAATCACCCGATAACGCAGGTGTTTTAAAATATTATATGTTTCGAATAGACTCGGTATTTTTCTGAAATTAAGCGTGTAGAAAGAAACACTCTTGATGTAGGTCGTCATGAGCGAAGCGAATAGCGACTTGTCAACGAAATGTCACGCTTCGCCAAGGCTCAGGGATGACCTACGAGAGGCACAGAAGGATTATTTATTTCCACAGCCCTTAATCTTTTTATCGATCAATGCGCCAACCACAACATCGATTATTGTTGTGGTTGGCCACACGACCTATAGCAGGATTGCACGATAATTAAGAGCTTCTTTTAATCAAGTCAATCAATTCATCAACTGTCATTGCAGTTCTAGTTTTATGTATCATTGCGTGACAATTGGGACATAATGGAATCAGATCTTTTTCGGGGTTGTTGAAGTGCTCCTGCCTTACATCTTTCAAAGGAACTTTATGATGAACATGGATAAATCCTTTGCCCAGATTCCCATAAACAGCTTCAAAATCAAAACCACAGGCTGTACATTTGCAGCCTTTTTTTTCCAAACACTCCTTTCGTGCTTGGGTGTTTCTCTCGAATGCATTAACTAGTTTCTGAATCGCCTTTCCTTCGCGGAAACTTTGCTCATCCAAGTCATTATCAGCTTCAAACTCTTCAGAATCATTAGAGATTTCAGGAAAAGGGTGATAAATACCACCTATCCATTGTCCTACGGCATATTCAATATTCGATTTTTGAGGTTTACATAAAACATAGCCATTATATTTAAAATCAAACCCTAGGAACTTAAAGCAATACCCATCTACTTTACAAGGAATGCGTTCTAAAAAACGTTTAGTCATCCCCTCAACACCTTTATCATTATTAGTCCAATTATAGCAATAATCATTTGGCGGAAGATTTTTATAAACAAGACCATTGTCTCTAAAAATATTCTCTATCTCATCTCGAGAGAATATATTCAAATTTTTGATAATTAAACACTGCAATCCCTATCTAGTTGAAAAAATCACTTTCGTTTTATCGAACTCACACTCGCCTTTTCATTAGCCGGATCTTCCGGCCAGCGGTGTTTAGGATAACGGCCACGCATTTCCTTGCGCACTTCGGCATAACTACCTGCCCAGAAACCGGCTAAATCACGGGTCATTTGTAGTGGCCTGCCAGCGGGTGATAACAACGAGAGCGTCACCGGTTGGCGGCGCTGTGCCACGGCAGGGCCAGTGGCTGCACCAAACATTTCCTGCATTTTTACCGAGAGTAAGACTTCACCGTCATCCCGATATTCCAAGCTGGCATTACGGCCAGAAGGAATCGCAAATTTTTGCGGCGCTTGTTGCTCTAGCAATTGCTGTTCTGGCCACGAAAGAATCGATAATAACGATTGGTATAAATCTATTTTTTTCCAGTCGTTGGCACCGGTACAATTCATCAAACCACTTAGCAACCAGTCTTCTGCTGAAGCTAATAATGCCTGCTGTGAAAAATCGGCATCTAATAATGAAAAACGATTTAATAGCTGCACTCGATTCACCAACTGCAACGATGGTTTATCCCACGGTAATACCGAAAGCCCTTTCTTTTGAATTTGCTCTAATTGAATGTTGGCTGCAGCTTCGGCGGTTAATCGCGATTTTTTATGCTGAAGAATAATCGCCCCTAACTTACGTACTTTTTGGCCGACGGCTCGCTGGGCAGTTTCATCCCACTGCGCTTGGTCACAGCTTTCAATTTTATCAGCAAACAACTGTTCAAGCTGGGTTTGGCCAATCGCCAAAGCCCGATAAATCCTGCCATCTTGCTTGCCTGCCCTGGCAGTACCGGCATCCATTTCAGCGATCACTAGCCAAGGTTGATCGCACAAGGAGTCTGAAAGCTCCAGCTCTGCACCTCGACCATTGGCTAGCTGATAGCGGTTGTGCGAATTAGCACGTAATTTAGCCACGCGGTCTGGCCATGCGGTGGCTAATAACTCGGCAATATTTAATTGATCATTAGAGTAACCGACATTCTTTAACAGCTTTAAAATCTGTTTAGCACTGCGATCAATTCTTTTTAGGGTATTTTTATCTGCACCAGTTGGCTGCTGTTGGCGAAACCGTTGCAGTGCGATTAAACGCTTATCTAGGTCAGTATCTCGCCCAGAACCGGCATAATTACCGGTAGCATTTCTTTTGCTAAATAACGGATCTCGCTCGCCGAGAATAGCTGCTAGATCTGCTGCAACATTTCTATATTGACGACTGCTATTAATCAGCATGGCTGCCAGTCGTGGGTGAACCGGTAATTTTGCCGCGGTTTTTCCTAAAACAGTTATTTGCTGTTGCTGTGCAGCACTCACTTTAATTAACTGCAATTGCTGCAATAAATCACATGCCTGCTGCAAAGCTGCAGCTGGCGGTTGGCTGGGCCATTGGATTTGCTCGGCAGTACTGCCCCAACAAGCGAGCTCTAGCACTAGCGATGATAAATCTGCATCTTCAATTTCCGGCGTGGTCACCTGGGCCATCGCTAAAAAACGACTCTCGCCGTATATCCGATAACAAACACCCGGCATTTGTCGACCGGCACGACCGGTACGTTGCTCGGCACTGTCTTTAGCAATGGTTTGGGTGGTTAGTTTGCTCATACCCGAGGCTGGGTCAAACACCGGCCTACGACATAAACCGCTATCAATAACGATCGAAACACCATCGATAGTTAAGCTGGATTCAGCAATCGGCGTAGATAAAATCAGCTTACGCCGACCTTGCGGATCTGGCTGCAATACTTGTTGTTGTGCGTTCCAACCCAGATCGCCATATAATGGCAAAACCGCTAAACCTTCAGCCCAACTAGCTTCGGCCAATATTCTTTCGGCACGTTTAATGTCGCCACTACCGGGTAAGAAAGCCAAAACATCACCGGCTTTTTCACCATCGGCTGCTGTGTTTTCAGTCAGTGCTAATCTCATGGCATTTACAAACTGATCGAACCAGAACACTTGCCCACGCTGATTTAATGTTGGATAAATAATATCTACCGGCCAGCTTTTACCTTGACTGGTTACAACCTGAGCCTGAGGCATTACACTGCTAAAAGCGCGATTATCCAATGTTGCCGACATCAGCATAATTCGCAGATCTTCTCGCAACGCTTGTTGGCATTCTAGCGTTAATGCCAAGCCTAAGTCTGTCTGCAAATGTCGCTCATGGACTTCATCAAAAATCACCAAGCCAATATCAGAAAGTTCAGGATCATTTTGCAACCGACGGGTTAAAATCGCTTCGGTGACTACTTCAATTCGGGTGTTTTTAGACACCAGATGCTCAAAACGCATACTCAAGCCAATCGTTTCTCCCACCGATTGCTTAAGACTTTGCGCCATCCGCTTAGCCGCATTAGATGCCGCTAAACGACGCGGCTCTAACAACAGGATTTTTTTATCACCTAACCAATGATTACTGGCGATTGATTCCAGCAACGCCAAAGGCACCCGGGTGGTTTTACCGGCACCGGGCGGTGCTTGTAATAACAGCTGGTTGTATTGGGATAATTGCTGGCAGATATCTGGAAGTATCGGTTCAATCGGAAGCATTTGTTCTGGCTGGATCATAGTCATTGGGAGAGCAAATAAATTGTTAGCACCAATTGTGCCATGGCCGCTGTTGGATAGATAAACCTTTGGGATCAATTACACCATGGTCAAGTTACAGTTCACACCTCTGGCTATTCTATGCAACCTGCGGTAAAACAATATCTTTTATTGTTTTTCCGGGGTTGTACGGAGCTTACGGCGAGCTATAACTTTCGGAGATTGCCACAAATGCTCGACTAGAATATGTCACTACCCGCAGCAACGGTTGATTTGTTACACTCGCTGCACACAGAAAATTGTCTTACCAATTAGCAAGAAGTAGATAGCGAGCGAGCATCCATGAGTGAAATAGTTCTGGTCAACATTTCCGGCATCGACAAGCCGGGACTCACCGCGCAAATGATGAATATTCTTGCCGACTGGGAAGTAGAAATACTCGATATTGGTCAGGCGGTGATTCACGACACCTTGTCTTTTGGCGTGATGGTGCATATCCCTGACCCTGTAGAGCCAGTACAAAAGGATTTGCTCTATCACCTGCACTCGCTAAACATGCAAATTCGATTTACTCAAATCAGCCGACCCGATTACATGCAATGGGCTGCCGGTAAAGGCCAACAACGCCAAGTGATCACCTTGCTCGGGCGTGAAATTAATGCCGCGCAATTAGCTTGGGTGTCGCGGGTCATTTCTGAGCAAGGTTTGAATATTGATGATATTCGCCGCCTTTCTGGCCGACCACAACTCACCCAAGCTGGGCTAGAGCCGATTAAACAAACCGTTTCAATCGAACTTAACGTTCGCGGTTTGCCGCAAGATGTTCAGCTAATGCAGCAGCAGTTTTTAGAAATTTCTGGCGAAACCGGCATGGATATCGCCTTCCAGCATGACAATATTTACCGTCGCCACCGTCGCCTAGTTTGCTTTGATATGGACTCCACTTTAATTCAAACTGAAGTGATTGATGAATTAGCCGAAGAAGCCGGTATTGGTGAGCAATGTAAAGCGATTACTGAATCGGCAATGCGCGGCGAGCTGGATTTCACTGAAAGCTTTGCCAAAAGATTGTCTTTGCTAAAAGGTTTAGATGAATCGGTACTACAAAAAGTGGCCGATCGATTACCAATTACTGAAGGCGCTGAAAAGCTGTTATCAACCCTAAATAAACTTGGCTATAAAACGGCTATTTTATCCGGCGGATTTAATTATTTCGGCCAGCACTTACAGCGCAAGCTTGGCGTTGATTATGTATTTGCTAATGAGCTGGAAATTATCGATGGCAAGGTCACAGGTGAAGTTCAAGGCACTGTGGTTGATGGCAACCGCAAAGCCGAATTACTAGAAATGCTGGCTGGCAAAGAAAACATCACCCTTGAGCAAGTCATTGCAGTCGGTGATGGTGCCAATGACCTGCCAATGCTTTCTAAGGCAGGTTTGGGCATAGCCTTCCACGCCAAACCGCTAGTGCGTGAAAGCGCCAGCCATGCGATTTCCAACCTCGGATTAGATGCAATTCTTTATTTAATGGGATTGCGCGATAGTGATACTGGTGAACTGGGGTAGAACCCTATTTCAAGACAGAACAAAAAGTTTAACCATCGTATTTTAGTAGATTGAGTGGCAGAATATCAAAATACGAATAGAATTTTATATGTATTCAAATTCCATAAAACAGGCTCAAAATGCTCAAGGCCAATAAATATGCTGAAAAAAAACCAAAAGAGTTTGCCAGCAGAACACCTTTAGATGCCATTTCAGCAGTTTCAAAAGGTGCATGGGCTAAAGTAAAACTTTCCGCGCAGGGAAAAAACCGCGGCATCACTTATGCACAATATGTCCGAAGTGTCTGGGGGAAAAATAAAATAAAACTGTCTTACAGTTCTTCTGTATTTAATAGTACGTCGATAATAGCTGAAATGGACACAAATCCTCAGCTTAGCTGGCCTATCATTTCTGAGGTAGATACTGATATATTACGAACGGAGCTTTTGATACTTTCTTCACTCGCAGAGCAGGAAAAACAATTAAATCTGAGCGCTACTAACAGAGACGTAAATTTATTAACCATAGGAGACATTGAAATTCTATCATCCGAAATATGCAAAGCCGAACTATGGATCACTAGAACTTGGGTCAGCAAGCATGTTAATCATGTGATGCTGCGCATTCCTGATAAGCAGCTAGCTACTTATATTTGGGATAGTGAAAAAGGGTTAGCTAAAAACAACATAATAGAAACATTCCAGCAAAATTCATCTTTTCTAGAAAAATCTCCAGTCCCTGCTTCAACAACTGAAATTAGCAGTCCATCAAGTGCAGCATCAGGCACCTCACTAGCAACGCTACCAGTCTCATTACTAATCCCTGAAGTTACTGACGCAACTGGCTGCATCCATACCACAGTATGAAATAGCTTTACCAACAAACTGGATTCACACTTAAAGACAATGATCTACATAAAAATCATCCAGCTAAATCAGATAACTTTTTCATTCATACCAAAACCATAAAGCCCACCTACACTTGGCAAACCAGCAATCACTGAGCTTGCAATGGATAGCCAACAAATTATTCAGGCTACGAACATATTAAAACCTTCAGCTGAAGCAATGGCAGAACTGTGGGTATGGCAAAAAAAGCAGTCGCGGACAATAAAGGGCGCAGAGGCAGTTCAATTAGATGCAGAGCAGTACATTGATTTTTTTATGGAAAACAAACATAAGCCTCACATCCAGATTCAACCGATTGAAAATGCGTATTTACTTCTAAGAGATATGAATAAGAACCTGCCGTTACAATGGAACTCAGCTCAAATTGGCTCTGAAGCAGCCAAAGCAGCCAAAGCAGCCAAAGCAGCCAAAGCAGCTAATCTCTAACTTGTGCTAGGCATAGTTTATTTTATGCTTGGCATTATTTTCTTATACCCAATCAAGAACCAAAACCGTCTTTGGCTCGTTATGCAAAGCATGTAGCATGATTTGATAAGCTATTCAATTGCAGCATCGAATTTAAGCTAAACTTGTTGCATTTAAGATAAAAGAATCTAGCTATGGATAGCGAAAAAAAAATATCTGTGCGTCCCAAAACTAAGTATAAGTCTGGGTTAGATCCCGTAAAAGCGATGGCGAAAACCGCATATTTGCAGTTGATAAAACGAGACCCCAGGATGACAAGCGCTGGTTGGTCAAGGATTTATGACAACGTATTAAGAGCTCAGATTGATAAGCATAACGCAGTTGCTTTCAAAACATGCTTTGGGATGGCATCTTCACTAAAAAATATATTGGATGCAGGAAAAGAAATTAAATGGTCTAATTTAAAAAATTTCAACAACCTTACTATTGAACAATACTTCCTATATTTTGACCTGCTAATGACTGAATACAGAAGCATGGCAAGAGTATCAGATGATCAAATTTTTGAGCAAAACCAACGTTTAGAAAATGAATCTACATTCACTCTAAGAGGCGTACAAGATTCTTTAGGGCAAACTAAAATAATGTTTGGAAGTATGCCTGTATCAATAAATCAACTTATGAAGTGCGAGTTCTGGATCACCCGATCAAAAAAGTCACTACACATCAATAGCTTTAAGCTAATAATTGTTCACCTCGATATATCTATCGTTATTTGGTCACCTTCAACAAAACCCATTTATACAACCTTATTTGATGTAGTTGATAGATTTGTTGAAGCAAATAAAATTGGTGTCAATTCAGGAGAATTTTCCAATGAACCAGACCCAACTTTGATGACTGGTGAAAATTTAATTTAATCAAAAAAACAAAGAGCACGATGAAATACCGCGCTCTTTACTGGTAGAAATAATTTACTTAACTTCCAGCACCTGAGCTGCAATCTTTTCTTTCCAGATTGCCGGGCCGGTCTGGTGCACTGAAGTACCTTTGGAATCTACCGCTACGGTTACTGGCATGTCCTTTACTTCAAATTCATAAATCGCTTCCATACCCAGCTCCGGGAAGGCCATGGTTTTACTACCCACAATCGCCTTGGATACTAGGTAAGCCGCACCACCCACCGCCATTAAATACACCGCCTTGTGCTTTTTAATAGCTTCAATTGCGATTGGGCCACGTTCAGCCTTACCGATCATGCCAAGCAAACCGGTTTGATCCAGAACTTGTTCGGTGAACTTATCCATTCGAGTGGATGTAGTTGGACCTGCCGGGCCGACAACTTCATCACGAACCGGGTCGACCGGACCCACGTAATAAATAAAGCGGCCTTTTAAATCGACCGGTAATTCTTCGCCTTTATTGAGCATGTCGACCAGACGCTTATGTGCCGCATCACGGCCGGTGAGCATTTTACCGGATAATAAAACGGTCTCGCCTGGCTGCCAGTCCTGAACATCTTCTGGAGTTACTTGATCAAGGTTAACTCTGCGTACACCTTCACCTTCTTCTTGCTCAATTACTGGCCAGTCATCCAGATTAGGCTGCTTTTGTAATGAAGGACCTGAGCCATCCAGAGTGAAATGCGCATGACGAGTAGCAGCACAGTTAGGAATCATGCAAACAGGTAAAGAAGCGGCATGGGTTGGGTAATCCATAATTTTCACATCAAGCACGGTGGTTAAACCGCCGAGACCTTGAGCACCAATGCCCAGTTGGTTTACCTTTTCAAACAGCTCTAAACGAAGCTCTTCGGCACGGTTTTGCGGCCCACGCTCCTTTAATTCCTGAATATCGATATGACCCATTAAGGATTCTTTAGCCATTACTGCGGCTTTTTCTGCAGTACCGCCAATACCTATACCCAACATGCCCGGTGGACACCAACCCGCGCCCATCGTGGGTACAGTTTTTAATACCCAATCAACAATCGAATCGGATGGGTTAAGCATGGCCATTTTCGATTTGTTTTCAGAACCACCACCTTTGGCAGCAATCTGAATATCTAACTTATCGCCAGCAACCATTTCGGTGTGAATGACGGCTGGTGTGTTGTCCTTGGTATTTTTACGTGCGCCAGCTGGATCTTCCAGAATAGAGAAACGCAGTACATTATCTGGATGTTTATAAGCCCGGCGAACCCCTTCATTGATCATATCGTTGAGGGTCATATCACCTTCCCAACGAATCTGCATACCAACTTTAACGAATACCGTGACAATGCCTGTGTCCTGACACAATGGACGGCGCCCCTGTGCACACATCCGCGAGTTAATCAGAATCTGCGACATGGCATCTTTAGCAGCTTGGGACTCTTCCTTTTGCCAAGCCTGATAGACCGCATCAATGAAATCTTTGGGATGGAAGTACGAGATAAACTGCAAGGCGTCTGCAACGCTATCAATCAGATCTTCCTGGCGAATAATGGTCATTTAGGCTTACTCCAGTTACCACAGTAGGGTGTGTTACAGCCTTTGCTGGCGCATCATATGACCGCTGGGCGGCCTTATAGTGCCCCTGTTGTTAAGTACAAACACAAGGCAGTTCCAAAACAACTCAATGCTAATACCAATAGATAGTTACAGCTAGCGTTAAGTCACATTTTAGATCTGTTAGCTTTCAGCAATAGACACTTTTCAAAGTAAAGTGCGGTGATTACTCTGATTTAATTTCTATCTGTTTTGAGTATGCTGCAACAAATACAATACAGTATCATTTTTTATTGCAGCCACTAAAAATTCAAAGTGTCTATTAAAAAACACAGATAGGGTGAGCCTAATCCAACCAAACTTGCCTTAAAAACTTCAAAAACCAACTCTGATAGAAAAGACAAACACTTTCTTAATTAGAAAGTAGAAAATAGAAAGCAATCCCTTGAAATTTTTAACAAAAAAAACGCTGACAATATTTCACGATAATTTAACTTAAACAAGCTGATAAAAAAAACCAGAAAAAGCATTGCAATTTATCGCCAATTAACAAAACAAATAATTAATTACCCTACTAAAATAAAAACCAGAAAAGCTTGTCACTCACACCATTTAAAAAGATATTATTATGAATAAACCCCTGTATTTGATTGCATTTTCATCCATTCTTTTTGTTCAAAATTCATTGTCACAAGCATTAGATCCAAGCACACTAACGCCACAGCAACTTGATAGTTTTTTTGGTAGAACTACGCTCCCCAGCTGGTATGATTCAACTGTAACTGCCAACAGTTTGATTAGATCACTATATGGAATTACAAATATACAACAAACTATACCCCGAGAAAGTGGCCAGACATCACTTGGGCCTTATCTGGGTTTTGGGGTCAGGGCTCAATGCGGAACATCTTTCAACGCAGCTCATAATGGATTCCAATACAAACCTATTAATAACCCAAACACTCAAATAATTAGCTCCGGTTTGCTAAACGCTGCGACCGCAGCTTGTGGTATTACTTTCGCTCGCAACGATTTACTTGATGGCTTGCAGGGTTTTTTGCCACAAGGAAGAGCTTACATACAAAGCAGAAATATCGCTTCAGTAATAAATTTTAGAATTCGCGATGGAATCACAGAATCATTTTCTCCACCCGAGCCTGCCATTTCCATCGGTTACTCTGACAACGGCATACACCAAAGTAATCCTGAGCTCGATCACTTATTGATCGACGAATTTGTTGATTTTTACAAAGAAAATAAAATATTACTCTACAGCGAAACATTAACTACATTTCAAGCCAATGACCGTGATGCCGTCACTCTTTATCAACACGCAACTAGTGATAGAGATCTACTTGAAATATATAAATCTGGCGATACATTCAAGCAAATAAATTCTGAAAGAGACCCCCAAGCTAGCATAAAAAATGCACTAGTCGCTGGTCTTGTTTGCCATAATGGTACGATGGATTATTCTGATGACAATAGCTGTTCTGTTACAGAAAACTGCATTTCAATCCCACCAGAGACTGAGACTGAGACTGAGACTGATGCTCCACCTCCCCCGCCTATTTGCTTCCCTGTAAATCGGTTTGGTTCTTTTGGCCCCTCACCAGAAGGAAGAGTAAAACCAGATCTAGTACTAGCTCATACTCTTTATCTCACTCTTAGTTCTGCTAATAGCAATCGCCTGCTAAGACTAGATGGCTCTACTGGTGCGGCACACCAATTAATGGGCCTTGCAGGTAGCGTAATTGAAATGTTTGCAGATGGGCTTTTCACTGGTGATCCGGGCAGACTTGGTGATCTTTCACAGCTATCTGAAAATCAAGCCGCTGCGGCTATTTACACCCATCGTCCTAGCCCAGAAATGTCTCGCGCTTTATTAGTCAATAGTGCTTATCGCTACCCTGTGGCACAAATTAATCGTAATCATCAAGGCTGGGGAATACCTCGATTAAATGAATTACTCCAGCGGGCCATTGCCAACAACTTTCGCTTCCCTGTTATTCTTGATCGTCAAAGATTAACTGACCAACAAACAATGAGAACATTCATTTCTGTAGATGCTAGCGAAGCAACCAATCAACTCTTGGTTACTATGGCTTTTAACGATGCAGAAACAAGTGCTACGTCTAGGGCTAATGACATTTCATTAAAAGTGACAAGTCCTTCTAATGTTGTTTACTGGGGGAATTCAGGTTTACTTAATGGCGATGTTTCTACTGCGGGCGGTACTGAAGATACAATTAATACAATTGAAAATGTAGTAATTAATAACCCTGAAATGGGACGGTGGGTAATAGAAACCATTGGAAGCTCAATTAGGTATGATAACGTAAAAGCAACTCATGCTATCGATAGCAATTTTGCCTTAATAGCAACATGCAGCAGTAAAACCAGCGACATATGCAGTTCATTACCTACAAACCTAACTCTTCAGGCAGTTTCTCAAGGTGGTTCTGGTGCAGTCAGTCCAGCCTCATTAATTATTTTTTTATTAATGACTTTACTAATATCAAATAAAAACCGCCTTCATAAATTGAGAGCAGTTTTACCATCTACCAAGTCACAGCCAGTTTAGTAAATCGATAGGGTTCCGTCGTTATTGTCCGACCAGTTCTTAGGCAATCAATAAGTAAAAAAAACGCCCTACAGCATAACTGAGGGCGTTTTTTTTCATTGAAACAATCGGTTAGTTCGAAGCACTCAGAACTTCTAAAGTTTCAATTCTAGGTGCCGCGACAGTATCTAAGGCCGAATCTATATCAGCAGGGATGCTTACCAACAACTCAGTAAAGCGGTCACCCTCTTCTTCTTGTCGTACCTGACCACGAGCAAACAAGTCAGAAATAGCTAATTTGCGCCCAAGGTTGGCTAAATCAGTTGAAGTAGTAAAACCACTACCTTCGCTTTCGCTATTAGCGTTGCCATTAAATGAGAACACTGGAGTGTAGATAGATAAGGTTCCATTGTTGTTATCAACCATCTCTACATTACGCCATTCCAACGGCCAATCAGCATTCGCAGCGGTGCGGATTTCATAATAACCTTGGCCAAATTGCTTTTGGTTATCAGCACAACTGTTATTACCTGGTGATTTCAGATTGTTCAACTTCGGATCTGAAACATCACCATTTGCATGAGATGCAATACCATTCGAACAAATAGCCAAAATTTCATTTCTGTGTGAATGACCTGCCAAATGTAAAACCACATTATCGTAACCTGCCAATGTTCTACGGAAGGTATCACCATTCATTGGGTTAATTGGATTTGGCAAAATTTGGCGCAAATTAAATAGCAAATTAAATGTACTAATTAATCTTGCTCCATCTGGCGTTGCAGCAACACCCGAAATGACTGGTTGAGATAACTGATCAAACTGAGTAATTGGTTGGCTAATTGCACCGCCTACCAACTTAGCGAAAAGGTTTTTTGCAGTTGCATTAGCAGCATTTTTATCTAACACACTACCTAATGCGGTTTGATAAATTGCACCACTTGCTGGGCTACAATCTACCGCTTCAGCAGCAACCGCTGTTACACCTGCAATCGATGTTCTTAGTTGTTCACACAAAACACCTTCTAAACGAGCACGCATCAGGTTTAATACCTGAAGTGACTCACTTGCATGGTGGCTGGTGACTACAACCAACTTTCGATCAGCTTCTGCACGGGCGAGTTCACGCGTTAAAAATGCGCGAGAGTCAGCATCACCAATATTTTCAGTAATTGCTGCGCCTTGTGCGGTAACAACACCGAATAATGGGATTGTTCCATTTAACAGCAATCCGCTTTCTGCAGTAGAAAGCTGAACGCTGGTTGCTGCATCCGAGGTTTGTAAGGCTGCAACATCAAAAGGCTGCTGCGCTTGAGCCAGCACACCTTCGTCACCACCGTAAGCATTGCTCATATCTAATGCAATGACACGAACCGGAGCTTTGCCATCGGCAAAGTCGTAAGTGTAATTACCATGCTGTTCAGCTAAGTTTTTCGCTTTAAAACCAAAACGATCCGCCGAGGCAGTAAGCGCATCACCGGATAGTCCCAATTCCTGGCCCACTAACATGCCTGCATCACGGTGACCTTTAACAAACGTCTGTTTATTAAGGGGTAAGCGGGTTAAATCTTCGGTACGCATGTCGTAGTCAAAATTAAAGGTGTTTTCTCCTTCAACAGCAGCATCAGCCGTCCCAACAAAAGTACCAAATTTAGTCATTAATTTGGTCCAGCTTTGAAATCCAGCCAAATCCAAGTCATCTGGATTTGTATAAGTTTCAGCCGACGTTAAGGCAGCTCGATATGGAATTTGTTGAGCAACCGGAGTGCCTCCGACAGCAATGGTTCCTGCCGATACTAAACTCATTGGCAACGGTGGAATTGTAATGCCAATCGATGCAAAGCTTGGCTGCAAGCTTTGGAAAACAACATCGTTATTAAAGAAAGCCACTAGCCCCAGAGGGAAGTTACCCTGCTGCAAAATATCGTGATTACCAATAACACTTAACCACGGTGCCGGTAATGTGCCTGCAGGAATATCGCCACTGTGCTGCAGCCTAAAACCTTCTGCAGGAAATGGAGCATTAGCCGAATTGGCATCAACATCAACAGCACCATTACTGCTATCACTATCCGGGTTAACATTGCCTCCATTGAGCAATGTCAAAAACATTGTTAGCTCATTGGCTTGAGCATTTTCAATTGCATCACCGGTGTGAATTGCAATATCGAAATCTCGAGTGTTCGCAGCAACCTGGTTGGCAGCTTTGACTAGCTCATTTGCCATATGCGGTAAGTACGGTGAATGCGGACGATAAGAACCCTGGAAAATTTCACCATCTAAACCAAAATCATTGGTTGGTGTTAAAGCAGGAGATTCTTCATCGACCACTTGAACATCCGACATATGCAGCATAAAGGCCACACTATTTCGCTGAGCAGATTCAGCGTAAATAGGACTACGCAAATCATTACGACGAATTAATGCATCACCGGTCGATGCAACTCGGTTGTCACCTAGAGCGCCTTCAAGTGCTAGCTCGTTGTAAGCAGTGATTCCCGTGCCTTTAGCACCAGCATCAGTCTCAATTAAAGTAAAGAATTCGACTTGAGATTTCGATGGATTGCCATTGGTAATTAACGGCTGCGACAGTATGTTTTCTGCAGTGGTTTCACGCTTGTGCAAAGTCGAAACACTGGACGTTTTATCCAAAGTTTCTGGCTGTTGAGAAGGAGATGTGGTTGATTGTGGACCATTGTCACAACCAGCCAAAATTAGGGAAACTGCGATTGAAGCCAGGCTTAAACCTGATCTTAATGTGATGCTCATTACTGCTCCGCGCCACGTTGTTAGAAAGGTATAATTGAAATATCAGAACTTTTTTGATGCTGTCATAAAAGCGACAGATTCACCAGAAAGAAAACGTGACACAACATCACGCAAGTAAACATTTAATTATTTTTCACTGACTTATTGGTCAGCTAAAAAACGTGACAGTAATCTTTTAGCATCTATAACAGAGCAATTAATTTGTTGCACTGCACAAAATCTGGTTCTACACTGCCATTCACAATAAGAAAACAAAACCAACAATAAGAGGTCAGCTATGAATCCTAACGGCAAGGTAGTAGCCATTACAGGTGGCGGTCAAGGGCTAGGGCGTGCAATGGCAGTTGAATTTGCTGCAAAAGGCGCCAAGCTGGCACTCATAGATTTGAATCAGGATCGACTCAACGAAACTATTCAACTTTGCATCGAAGCTGGCGGCCAAGCGAGCAGCTTTATTTGCAATGTCGCTAACGAATCTGAAGTAGAACAAACCTTTGCAGCCATCAGCGAAAGCATGGGCTCATTAGATTGTCTTATTAATAATGCGGGTATCTTACGAGATGCATTATTGGTTAAAGTTAAAGACGGTGAAGTCCAGAAAAAGATGACACTTGACCAGTGGCAAGCCGTGACAGATGTAAACCTAACCGGTGTTTTTCTCTGCGGTCGCGAAGCGGCAGTTCAGATGATTAATAACAAAACCGGTGGCGTTATTATTAATATCAGTTCAATTTCTCGTGCGGGTAATATGGGGCAAACCAATTATTCAGCAGCAAAAGCCGGCGTAGTTGCTATGGCAGTTAGTTGGGCTAAAGAGCTAGCACGTTTCAACATTCGTACCGGCGCTATTGCACCAGGTTTTATCGCTACGGAAATGGTTGCTAGCATGAAGCAAGAAGCGCTAGATAAATTTACTTCTAGCATCCCGCTAAAACGCCTTGGCGAGCCAAAAGAGATTGCTCACTCTGCATTATTTATTCTAGAAAATGATTATTTTAGTGGCCGCGTAATTGAATGTGATGGCGCATTAAGGTTGTAGCAAGAAAAGCGTTCAGCTCAATAACAATAATAAATACGCAAGATCTGACTGTTGAAATTGATAGGCCGGTGGTTAATACCACCGGCCTTTTTATTTCTATTTTTTATGTTTCTTTAACTGCTTCTTTTTTCTCAGTGGCTACCCAATCCGGCGTTGTTATTGGTTGTTTCGCGATCTCAGAAATATTTCTCGATTTCGCCCACTGCTTTAATCGCTCAACATAGTGATCAATGCCGTGATAATCGGCAACCTTGCGCAAACCAGCTTTGCTGGAAAATTTATTGAACCAGAACTTAAAGCGATCAATCAGATCAAGGCTGCCGCCCACACGCAACATAATCTGACCATTTTTAGGTAGCAAGTATGATTCATAGCCATTTTGTCGATATAGCTTTAAATCATGAATAATCTGATCGGCAGCTTTTGAGCGTTCTACGCCAAACAAGCCTAAAAACTTATGCAGCCAATGCGCCAGAAACTGCACCATAAAACCGGTGTAAGCGCTGGGGACCCGAGCTACCGGATCCACTTCATTAACAATGCGGTATATCGGTGTTTTAATCGGCCATTGAAATGCCGGGTTGCCCACAGCAGGTGCACCATATGTATAACAGGCACCGCTAGAATCCTTGGCATAAAAGCGGGTTGCCAAAACCGCCAAGGCTCCGCCCAATGAATGTCCGGTAATCATCAGTTGATGGTCTTCAACTTTTTCCAGTAAACCTTTTACCAATTCATTAACATCAGAAAACTGCTTATAAAACCCTTTATGAACCAGGCTTTCATCGTCATCTGTTCCCTTAAATGGCTCACGGGTTAAAAACACATTCAAATCATCAATTACATCATTGAAGCTTTCAGTACCGCGGTACACCAAAAAGGCAGTGCCTTTTCCAATGGTTGAATCTCGTCGGCATAAAAATCCTTGAGTGTCACCAGCACCAAATGTATCAATCAACTCAAAACCACCTAGCAACAGAGTCTCTTTAAAAACTGCCAACGAAGAAGCGGCATCAAGTTTATCTTGCGCCAGGTGAGCCGTTACCCGCTGTTTAACTGCGTTAGCGGTTTTTGTATCGACCTTTACTTCTTTTAATGCCTTTTCTACCTGAGAGAGTAAGCGCTCAGCAGTTGCACCGCCTTCAAACGGGAAATACGCCAATCGTGCCAGTTCGGCACAGACATAAGCCATACGATCGGAATAGGCAGAACGCTGCGATGGCGGCGTTAATAAAGAGGCTTCGTTGAAATATTTACTGTCTGGCATGGCTGAATCTCGCAATGGCTTGGCTATAAATCCAGATTACTCCCTGGCCAGAGCGTGCGATGCACTGATTAGGCAAGTTTACCAACAGTTGTTACAGAAGAAGACCTCTGTTGAGGAATGATCTCGCTTTGAGTGGATGCATGGAAAGTACACTGAGCTTGCGGCTAAAGGAGCGGGTTGCATGCAAAGCAATCCTTTGACAAGGCTACATCATGCCAATGAATAGTAAATAAGTCGTTGGCCAGCTAAACACAAAAATGCTACAGCTCCAGCGATATAGCTTCAGTTTTTTTCTCTCATCACAAAGCAGCGCCCAGCCGAACAATCCGCCACAAATTGCACCCCAGGCAGCTTGCGCAAAACTATACATAACCATCAATATTCCCGATGCAAGCCATCGCTTTACTCCACTATAAAGAAAATCACCTGCAATCGTGCCGACAACTAACATAAAACTGGCGCACAGCAGCATAAAAAATAGAGATGAGAGACCGGCGATTATTTTTGTATTTTGATTCATTTTATTCTTTTTTATGGTTTAGAAGATGTATTGGGATAGATTCTTGTAAGTTTCAAGTTAGGCAGCTTGTCAGAGACTATAGCTAGGTTTTAATGTTTCGCAGAGAAAGGCATAAATATAATTATTTTGGCAATATGTTGCTTGATAATAGCAATTGATTCGCTGCTGTCTGGCAGATTTTTGAATATCCGAAAGACTTGCGACAGCAATAACATTCTTAACATCGAAAACATTGTGCTGAAATATTAAAGACTAACTACAGTTAGCCGCTACCGCGCTACTCATGCAATAGACCAAGGCCAACGACGTATATTGCTAGTTGATGTACAAATTTTACTGAAATATACTTATATCACTAATGATGATGGCTATAACACTGATGGCATGGAGCCAATAATCAGGAGAAAAGGATGAGAGCAACAAGGATCGTTATATTACTATTGGTTTCGATGATATCACTTGGTTGCGCCAGTAATGGTAGTCATATGTATGTAGAGGGAAAATGCATCTCTTGCTGGAATAATCCGATCACACAGGAAACCCTGGATTATGCAACTGCGGGTGCTAATAATTACCCGCTACTTTCTTGGAAAGAAATGATGTTGGAGGGGCTAGCACGAAAGAAACCACGCGACTTAGCACCCTATGGTGCTGATTACCTGCAACATCAAATCGGTTTGAAAGCTCACTCGCTTAAAAATAATGAAATTGCCTATCAAAAAGCAGTAAACAGATCGGTTCGTGATCTGGGGGCCGCCTTAAACCAACACAAGCTGAAAACGGCTTATCAAATAACTGTTTCATCACAGATAGGCAAGTATAACTTTGCCAATCAAGAGTTTCCGATTCGGTTGGCAAAAAAATTCAAGCTTCAAGGCGGCAGCAATATAGCCACGCTACCACGGCATATCACAGTGCTGGTAGAAAATCAGGATGCGCTGCCCAATCTTAAAATGGATGCAGATACTGCAGAGAGTTTTCTCGATGGAAGAAATAGCAGCAAAGGATTATATCTGCGCTATATCATTGAGATTACCGAAATGGTTACAGAAAGAACCTTTAAAGCCCGAGTGCGTGAAATCCAGTTTATCGATGTTCGCCCTAGTTCGGTAACCAGTGTTAACAAAGAAAAACACCAGCCTTTTTTGGTAAAGAAGATCTAACAAACGAGGTTCAGTATTAATAAATGCTAGTTTAAAGGTTCGTCGGTTAGCTAAAAAATATTGGCATTATGCTATGTAACCCTAGCTAAATTAATATTTGATAAGATTTTTAACAGTGAAGCCCCACCAGTTTATCACCAGCGGGGCTTTTTATTTATAGGGTGACATAATGTATGCAGCAAGGAGGCAGGAAGCCGGTGCTGCGACTTATATCCAAACGCTGTTTAACTATCCCAACTTAATACACGACCCAAAATGCGCATCACCTAAATCC
Source organism: Pelagibaculum spongiae (assembly GCF_003097315.1). Classification (NCBI taxonomy): domain Bacteria; kingdom Pseudomonadati; phylum Pseudomonadota; class Gammaproteobacteria; order Oceanospirillales; genus Pelagibaculum; species Pelagibaculum spongiae. Next base: position 115,199 of record NZ_QDDL01000008.1, on the reverse strand, counting down.
TTTAACGATGGCCGTTGCTGGGCGCAATCATCATCGGCATTAGGGCAACGGGTGCGAAAGACGCAGCCAGATGGCGGGCTGATGGGGGATGGTAAATCCCCTTCCAGTAACTGAATTTCTTTAGCCCGCTCTAGCCTTGGATCGGGAATTGGCACGGCAGATAACAGTGCCTGGGTGTAAGGGTGCTGCGGGTTGGCGTAAAGCGGCTCTGATTTTGCCAGCTCAACTTCGTTGCCTAAATACATCACCAAAACCCGGTCGCTGATATGCTTGACCACGCTTAAATCGTGAGCAATAAAAATCAGCGACAAGCCCATTTCCTGTTGCAGTTCTTTTAACAGATTCACTACCTGAGCTTGAATCGAAACGTCTAGCGCCGATACTGGTTCATCACAAATCACCAGCTTTGGTTTTAATACCAATGCCCGGGCAATACCGATTCGTTGACATTGCCCACCGGAGAATTCATGCGGATAGCGGTTAATTACATTAGGTAATAAACCGACTCGCGCCATCATTTCCCGCACTTGATTAACCACTTCATCTTTCGACAATTTTGGATAATAGTTACGCAGTGGTTCGCCAATAATGTCGCCAATGGTCATACGTGGATTCAATGATGCCAGTGGGTCTTGAAAAATCATTTGAATTTCTTGGCGAATATCGATCAGCTGGGTTTTATCCATCTTGGCGATATCTTTGCCATTCCATTCAACATTGCCCGATTTAATCGGCGCTAATCCGATAATTGCCCGAGCTAATGTTGATTTACCGCAACCGGACTCGCCTACAACGCCCAGTGTTTCCCCTTCAAACAGGTCAAAACTAACGCCGTCGACTGCTTTTAATTGTGGTATTGCTTGCCATGGCCAGTCACGTGCCTGAGGAATTGGAAAGTGCACTTTTAAATCACGCACGCTTAAAATCGGTTTTTTCTCAGAAGGATTGCTCATGAGTTGACTCCTCCTGAGTTTGCTGCCAATTCAACAAAACAGGCTTTTTGGCGACCGGCTGCAAAGGTGGTTAATTCCGGTGCTTGCTCGCGGCATTGTTGCTGAACATATCCACAGCGCTCCTGGAATGGACAGCCTTTTGGCAGACTCAGTAAGTTCGGTGGATTGCCAGGAATCGTCGGTAGAATTTCACCGTCCGTATCCAGTCGTGGAATTGCTTTTAACAGGCCTTCTGAATAAGGATGACGCGGATCGTAAAATACGTCATCGGTTGTGCCGTATTCCATCGTCGCACCGGCATACATCACCAGTACCTTGTCGCAAATTCCGGCAACTACGCCCAAATCGTGGGTAATCATAATAATTGAAGTATTGAATTCACTTTTCAATTCATTCAACAACACCATAATTTGCGCCTGAACCGTTACATCCAATGCGGTGGTTGGTTCGTCAGCAATTAGTAGTTTCGGGCTGCATAAAAGCGCCATGGCGATCATGACTCGCTGGCGCATGCCGCCAGAAAACTCATGTGGGTACATGTCCATCCGCTTACGCGCTTCGGGCATTTTTACTGCATCGAGCATTTTTACAGAGGCTTCGAAAGCATCTTTCTTGTTCATGCCTTTGTGCAGCTGAAGTACTTCCATCAGCTGTGGGCCGACTTTCATATAAGGATTCAATGAAGTCATTGGATCTTGGAAAATCATAGCAATTTGTTCAGCGCGAATTTTATTTAATTCGGCTTCTTTAAGGCCCAAAATATTCTGACCTTCAAATTTTGCTGAACCTTCAGTAATACCGTTTTTTGCCAGCAAGCCCATTAAAGCAAAAGCGGTTTGGCTTTTACCTGAACCAGACTCACCAACCAGACCGAGAGTTTCACCGGCTTTCAAGTTGAAATTCAGTTTGTTTACCGCTGTCACCATTCCATCGGGAGTGGTGAAGTTGACCTCAAGGTCTTTAACTTCCAATAAATTCATACCAGCTCCGATTAACGATCTTTAGGGTCCAGCGCATCGCGCAAGCCATCACCAATAAAGTTGAAACAGAATAGCGTTACAACCAGAAATGCGGTTGGGAATGCCAGCTGCCAGATAGCAACTTCCATTGCATTAGCACCTTCGTTCACCAGAGCGCCCCAGCTGGTCATTGGCTCTTGAACGCCCAGACCAAGGAAGCTTAAAAATGATTCAAACAAAATCATTCCGGGAACTAGCAGCGAAGCATAAACCACCACAATACCCAGCAAATTTGGAATTAAATGACGGAAGATAATTTGCCATGAACTGGCACCGCAAATAATCGCCGCTTCAACGAATTCCTTGTTTTTAAGGCTCAGCGTCTGACCACGAACAATACGTGCCATGTCTAACCAAGACACCGCACCGATTGCGATAAAGATTAATAAAATCGAACGGCCAAAGAAGGTGATCATTAAAATCACCAAAAACATAAACGGAAATGATTGCAGAATTTCCAGAGTACGCATCATCAAGTTATCCACCCGACCGCCAAGGAAACCGGCAGTTGCGCCGTAAACGGTACCAATAACTACCGCAACCAATGCGCCCAAAGCGCCCACCAAAAATGAAATTCGACCGCCTTCTAACACTCGAACAAACAGGTCACGACCTAAAAAGTCGGTACCAAAATAATGGCCATTGGCCATTTCTGGCGCTGCAGCCATGTAATCCCAGTCGATTTCATCAAATGCGAATTGACTGAGCCATGGGCCGAATAATAATAGCGTCAGAATAAAAGTAAGAATGACTAAACTAGCGACTGCTGCTCGGTTATGGAAAAACCTGCGACGGGCATCTGCCCATAAGCTGCGACCTTCGATATCTAACGAATGATCAACTGCGCCACCATTATCTGCCAGTTTGCTGGAGAAGTTTTCGACCGCCTCGGCAGTTTCTTTTTTAATTAATGTCATGAATTATCCCTTAAGACGAATCTTTGGATCGATCAGTCCGTAGAGGATGTCGACAATTGCAGTGAACAAGATTGTCAGAGCACCGATAATAATCGTCAGGCCCAACACCAACGAGTAATCACGATTTAAAGCACCGTTAACAAAATGCTGGCCGATTCCGGGTAAGCCAAATACCGTTTCAATGACCACCGAGCCGGTGATAATGCCGACAAATGCCGGGCCGAGAAAAGAAACCACTGGCAACAATGCAGGCTTTAACGCATGGCGCAGTAAAATATAACGCCGCGGCAAACCTTTGGCATGGCAGGTGCGAATAAAATTACTGTTTAAAGTTTCAATCATGCTGGAGCGCATAATCCGGGCAATTGATGCCATATACATAATTGCCATCGCAATTACCGGCAATACCAGATTGGCTGCGCTTCCATCATTCCAGCCACCAGCCGGTAGCCATTGCAAACTAACTGAAAACACCAACACCAATACCGGCGCTATAACAAATGAAGGCAGCACAACACCGAGCATGGCAAAGGTCATGACGAAGTAATCGACCCAAGTATTCTGCCGCAGCGCCGCTAAGGTACCCATGCTAACGCCGCAAATTACTGTCAAAACAAATGCCAGCGAGCCGATGGTTAAAGAAACAGGAAAACTTTGAGCAACTAATTCGTTAACCGAATAATCTTTATACTTAAATGATGGGCCTAGGTCACCTTGCAGTAAGTCCCAAATATAGATTAAATACTGTTTCCACAAAGGTTCATTTAAATGATATTTCGCCTGTAAATTGGCAAGAATTTCCGGTGGCATATTAAAATCACCGGTAAAGGGGCTGCCTGGTGCGGCTTGCATTAAAAAGAATGACAAGGTCACCAGAATAAAAAGTGTCGGTATCGCAATTGCTAACCGTTTGATTATAAATTTCAACATAGATGGCTATTTTAAAACCCTGATTAAAGCCAAAGCCTGGCTGCACTTCTATTAACACTATTTAGTTAACGAAGGTTACAGACCAGGCCTGGTTTTTTATCGACAAATAAAACAGAAAACAATTACTGGGTAATGTACAAATCCCGGCTATAAATGTTGTCTTCTACGTTATTCATTGGGTAGCCACCAACATGTGGCTTAACCAAACGTCCTGTTACATATTGATAGATAGGTGCCAAAGGCATTTCTGCGGCAAGAATTTGTTCGGCTTCAATGTACAGCTTTTCACGCTCGACATCGGAAGTAACCACTCGTGATAACTTCATAATTTCATCATAGCGAGCGTTAGAATACTTACCGTCATTCTGGCCGTGAGTGGTGGTTTTCAAATCGAGCATGGTTGACGGCTCATTATAATCACCTAACCAACCGGCACGGGTCACTTGGAATTTACCGTCGTTTCTTACATCGAGGAAGGTTTTCCATTCCATATTTTCCAAGGTGGTTTTAACACCCAGTGCTTTCCACATATAAGAAACCGCAACCGCAACATCTTTATGCGCTTCGCTGGTGTTATATAACAAGTTTAACTCCAGCGGATTACTCTTGCTGTAGCCAGCTTCTTTTAACAGCTGATGTGCTTTTTTCATGCGCTCTTTTTGAGTCCACTGGCTGTAGTCAGTTTTTGGTGGAGTAAATCCTGCAACCGCTTCAGGAGTGAAGGTATAAGCTGGAATTTCACCACGCTTGGTAATGCTTCTGGTGATTGCATCGCGGTTAATCGCATAAGACAGCGCCTTACGAACCCGCACATCATCAAATGGCTTAACCTTGGTATTAAATTCGTAGTAGTAAGTACCTAACTGTGGAGTAATTTTGATTTCAGCAGGAATCTTCTTTTTTAATGAAGTAAAATGCTTAGGCGGAATACCATGGGTCATATCCAGCTCATTTGCTTTATAACGATTCAGCTCAGCTGTTTCAGAAACGATTGGCAAATAAGTCACCTGATTAATCACCGTTTCTTTATTGTTCCAGTAGTTAGGGTTTCTTTTTAAAACAATCCGCTCGTTAACTACCCATTGGTTTAAAACAAAAGCGCCGTTAGAAACAATATTTTCAACACGAGTCCAGCGGTCGCCGTGTTTCTCGACTACTTTTTGCGGTACTGGGAACATCGTTTGATGCGCTAACATTTTAATGAAGTAAGGAACCGCTTGCTCTAGCGTTACTTCAAAGGTTTTGCTATCAATCGCTTTAACGCCCAGCGAATCAACAGCTGCTTTACCATTAATAATGCTCGATGCATTAACAATGGTTGGAATTTCCATAAACCATGCATAACGAGATGCGGTCGCAGGATCTACCGCACGCTGGAAACCAAATACAAAATCGTGTGCGGTGACCGGCTCGCCATTTGACCAGTTAGCGTTATCACGAATTTTAAAGGTGAAAACCTTGTTATCTTCAGAAACCGTCCAGCTTTCTGCCTGACCTGGAATGGTATTACCGTCAGCATCTTGAGTGACTAAGCCTTCAAACATATCTTTAGTAACGTTAGAACCAGGAACGCCTTCCACTTTTTGTGGATCCAAAGAAGCAGGCTCTGTGCCATTACCTCGAACCAGAGTTTGTTGATCGGCTAACTTGGCTCCGGCAGGTACTTTTGCCGCGTGTGCGGCAGGAGAAAGTGCCAGTACAATTGCTGGTACTGCGGCTATGGCTAGCGCCTTCAATGGATTCACTTTTTTCATCGTGATGTTGCTCCCGATTTCAACAGCATTAGATTGCGTGAAATCTATTGTTTTAGTTCAAATATTCAGTTGCCCAGACGCTACCCAAATATTAACGGCGGTAGGTCACCCTCAGTCGATATTGACCTTGGGGCAACTGACAAAGATTGCTTCAAATACAGTACTGACAGTGCAATATTGGTAATCGCAAAAAGCGGGTGCCTGAATATAACGTCGATTCTTAAATGGAATCAATATCGAAAAGATATAGATATGAATTCATTTGCTAAAATTTTCGATGCTACGCTAGATAACCAACAGATCACCTAACAACTTTAATCAATAGTAATAAGCAATTAGCGAAACATCACTTACAAAGAAAAAGTTATCCAGTAGCGCTTGATATCATCTGCCGATTCAAATAACCCAATAAAATCAAAACCAAATCATTGCAGCACTGAATCAATTTATGTCACAAGCCACATATTAATCAACCCAAAGCCAGACATAAATCAATCTTGACGGCATATTTATTCAGCGGCTGAATTAATTGATTCACATCATTTACTTGTACTAGACAAATAGCCAGCCAGGCTGATTCCTGCAACTCAATGAAACTGATGAAAATAATAATCGTCAACACAAGTAAATTTACTCAAGAAAAACCTGTTACAAATCCAATTTGTTGGCCAGTTTATTTCAGGCAAAAAAAATCGGCTGCTAGCGAAACGCCAACAGCCGATCTTTAATTTAATTCTGCCGATTACAAACCCTTTACTGCAAAAATGCCCGGCGCATTTCTCCAATACCCCTGGTAATCCATACCGGCACCGAAAACAAATCGATCTTCAACTTCAAGTCCGATAAAATCACATTTCATATCTGGGCGCGCTTTCCGGTCGTGCTGCTTATCGATCAATACTGCGGTCAGTACTTCTTTAGCACCTTCTTGCAAGCAATAATCAACAATTGCCGCTAATGTATGACCTTCATCGAGAATATCATCCAAAATCAGCAACGTACGATCTTTAAAGTCAACTAGAGGACGAACTTTCCAGTCCAACTCTGTACCGACGGTTTTATCGCCATAACGTGTTGCATGCAGATAACCCAATTGCAACGGGAAATCTAATTGTGCCAGCAATTTACCAGAAAAAATCAAGCCGCCGTTCATAACACAAAGCGCCAGTGGGTTGGCATCTTGCAAACGCTCGCTGATTTTTACCGACATTTCGGTAATTGCCGTATCGACCTGCTCAGCACTGCATAACTGATCAGCTTCTTGGTAAATCTTGCGAATCTCTTGCAAATCCGGATTAGACATCATCACCACCAGTATTAATAAGGACCTGACTACATATTTAAGTAGCAAGGGACCCAAGGCATTTTAGCTTCCAGAGCTCACAGCATATCACTGTATTAAAAAAAGCTTCCGGCCATTGTACCAAGCCACTTCAAGATGAGGGGTTCAGGATCCTGCAGCTTGAGATGGGTTGGGCATAGAAATCGGGGGCTAAGATACGGGTGAGATTTAAAAGTGACAAGAGTCAATAGTAGAAAAATATAAATTGCACGCACAAACCGACCTGAGTCAAACCCAAGCCATGACGAAACGATATAAATCCGCTACTATGCTGCGAATTTTGTGCGCATAAATGCGCTCCACGGTTTATCTTTTTCACCGCAGAGGTCGATATGAGCGTCAATGAAATCACTCATCCGCTGATCCGTCATAAGTTAAGCATTATGCGCAGCGCAGATCTGAGTACTCGCAGTTTTCGCCAGTTAGCTGCCGAAGTCGGTGCACTACTAACTTATGAAGCCACCAAAGACATGGAACTAGAGTCCTATGAATTGGAAGGCTGGTGCGGTCCTATTCAAGCAGAAAGAATCAAGGGTAAGAAGGTTACCGTTGTTCCGATTCTGCGTGCCGGTATCGGCATGATGGACGGCGTACTGCAATTAATTCCGAGTGCTCGAATCAGTGTTGTAGGCCTTTACCGAAACGAAGAGACACTTGAGCCAGTACCTTACTTTGAAAAACTGTGTAAAGACATTGACCAGCGTCTAGCTTTAATCGTCGATCCAATGCTAGCGACTGGCGGTAGCATGATTGCCACCATCGACATGCTAAAGAAGGCTGGCTGCAAGCACATTAAAACACTGGTATTGGTTGCTGCACCTGAAGGCATCGCCAAAGTTGTTGAAGCGCACCCAGATGTAGAAATCTTTACCGCCGCCATCGATGACTGCCTCAACGAGCAGGGATACATCCTCCCAGGGCTCGGTGACGCCGGTGACAAGATATTTGGCACGAGGTAATACGTTTTATCAAACCCCGTCGTTGACGGGGTTTTTTTTAACCTGAAAAAAGTACCCGCACTATCTATAGAGTTAAAAATAGTGATTTTTCGTTCATCAGCCGAAAAATTGCCATCAATGAAAGATTCAAAACAGAATCTTCAAAATAACGATCAGTGGACGATCCAAACCAAAACAATTGACAAAAGACACCGAGACTATGAGCCAACAAAATAACACTTCGACTTTCCATAACGCATTAGCTGGTTCGCAAATGCTATTTGTCGCCTTTGGCGCAATGGTATTAATGCCGTTATTAACTGGATTGGATCCCAGCGTTGCCATGTTTGGCGCAGGTGCAGGCACCTTACTGTTTCAACTGGTTACCAAAAGAATGGTGCCGGTATTTTTAGCATCATCCTTTGCTTTTATTGCACCGATTACCTTCAGCGTTCAGTCATGGGGCCTTGCCTCTACCATGGGCGGTTTAATGGCAGTTGGTTTTGTCTATCTGATCCTTGGCCAAGTAGTTCGCTGGCGTGGAACTAAAATGCTCGAGCGCGTTTTACCGCCAATAGTCATCGGCCCAGTGATTATGGTGATTGGCTTAAACTTGGCACCGATTGCTGTGCAAATGGCGATGGGTAAAACCGGTGATGGTTCACTCGAACTATTTGCTTATAACGATGCCTTGATCGTATCAATGTCGGCGCTGGCAACCACTTTAGCCGTTGCTACTTTGGCCAAGGGCTTATTCCGCTTAATGCCAATTATGTGTGGCGTTCTGGTTGGCTCTCTTGTAGCTGCATTCCTTGGCATGCTCGATGGCAGCAAAATTGCTGAAGCGGCATGGTTTGCCATGCCTAATTTTACTGCGCCAGAATTTAACTGGCAGGCAATTTTATTCATGCTGCCAGTAGCAATTGCTCCAGCGATTGAACACATTGGCGATGTAATGGCGATTGGTAATGTTTCCGGTAAAGATTACGTTAAAAAACCAGGCCTACACCGCACCTTAACCGGCGACGGCATTGCAACCAGCTTTGCTGCTTGCCTCGGTGCACCACCAAACACGACTTACTCAGAAGTGACCGGCGCAGTAATGCTGACCAAAAACTTCAACCCAGTCACTATGACTTGGGCTGCTGGCTTCGCCATTTTACTGGCATTCTGCGGTAAGTTAGGCGCACTGCTACAGTCAATTCCTACTCCGGTAATGGGCGGTATTCTTATTTTGCTGTTTGGATCTATCGCAGCAATTGGCATGAGCAGCTTGGTCAAGAATCAGGTTGACCTGACTCAACAGCGTAACTTGTGCATTGTTGCAACGGTTCTGGTGTTGGGTATTGGTGGTATGGTGGTTGGCACTGCTGAATTCAGCCTAAGCGGAATCAGTTTATGTGGTGTTGTCGGTATTTTGTTGAACCTGATTTTGCCGCAATCCGATCGCCATACCTTAGCAACCCGTCCTGAATCTCATCAGGAAAATTCATCCGACTAATTTTATTCAAACTAATATCATTAGGTGGTGAGCAATCGGTCAATAGTTGCTCGCCTTTTCAACATTAATGCTTAACGACTTAAGCAGCTACTAGTCAAACTGTTCAACTGGCACTGAACACTTCATTGCATTAAGCTGGACAAGTGTTTGCTAGAATAAGCTTCGCAGTTGGCATAGTGATTGCTAAACTGTTCGGCATTAATGAATTTTGTTCCGTGATTGGAGACTTTAGAATGAAAAAAGCTGCGATGATTCTTGCACTGGCCTTGACCCCTTTTATTGCAAACGCTGCCGGTGATGCTGCTGCAGGTAAAGCAAAAGCAGGCATTTGTGCTGCATGCCACGGCGCTGCAGGTATTTCAGCTATCCCGACCTACCCAAATTTGGCTGGTCAGAAGGCGGCATATATTGAATCTTCACTGAAAGCATACAAAAACAAATCTAGAAAAGGCGGGCAGTCTGCAACTATGTACGGCATGGCAGCACCGTTAAGCGATGCAGATATCAAAAATTTGGCTGCTTATTACAGTGGATTAAAGTAATCGATTAGTCCCTTGCCAGATCGAATTAAAAAGGAGCCCTGCCAGGCTCCTTTTTCTTTGTCTAACTCAATAATTCAGTCACTTGCTAAAGCTTATTTTTGATTGCTTCTTTTAGCTATCACGTCTCGCTACACAGACTATCCCATCGAGCTTTGCGCCAAGATTTACACTAACAAGGTTTTGCAAACTTTGCGCACTCAAGGGGAATGCTGATTCCGTTGATCTGGCTCATCTGGCAGATTTGACTCTGTCACCGCATAGGTAGACCATCCACCCCCTTATTTTTCGTGATACGCCAGATAACTGTTAGCTAACTATTGCCATCGAGCAGTAGCCTCAGCAGAGCCAAAATGCATAATCTGATACTGAATACAGACTCCTACAAAACTTCTCACTACCTGCAATACCCACATGGGATTGGTAGAATTTCCAGCTATATAGAGTCCAGAGGCGGTAAGTACCCAGCTACGCTGTTTTTCGGTTTGCAGATGTTTTTAAAACAATATCTAAGCAAGCCAGTCACTCAACAAGACTTGGATGAAGCAGTAGAAGTTTGTCAGCTGCATGGTGTCCCGTTCAATACGGCAGGCTGGCAGCGAATCATTGATCAGCATCAGGGTTACTTACCGCTTGAAATTCAAGCAGTAGCAGAAGGCGAACTGGTACCTGTCAGTAATGTGCTGGTTCAGGTAATTAATACCGACCCTGATAGCGCCTGGCTCACCAGCTATATCGAAACCGCTTTGATCCGCGCGGTGTGGTATCCCACCACCGTTGCAACCATTTCTCATTACTGCAAAGACACCATTGACAGCTATTTACAGTCAACCGCCGAAAACAGTGACGATCTGGCGTTCAAACTGCATGATTTTGGTGCCCGCGGTGCTAGCTCTGAAGAAGCATCTGCTTTAGGTGGCATCGCCCATCTAGTGAGCTTTATGGGCAGCGATAATTTATCCGGTGTCATGGCTGCTCGCCGTTACTATGACGAGCCAATGGCTGGGTTTTCGATTCCGGCTGCCGAACACAGCACCATTACCAGTTGGGGCCGCGAAGGCGAACAAGATGCCTATGCCAATATGCTCAAGCAATTTGGTGGCGAAGGAAAACTGGTTGCCGTGGTCAGTGATTCCTACGACTTGTGGAATGCGATTGATAACATCTGGGGCAAATCGTTAAAAGAACAAGTTATCAACAGCGGCGGTACACTGGTGGTTCGCCCAGATTCTGGCAACCCAGTGTCTTTGGTGCCTGAAGCAGTGGAAAAGCTGATGGATATCTTCGGTTACACCACTAATAGCAAAGGCTATAAATTACTACCTAAGTTTATTCGCCTAATCCAAGGCGATGGTGTTTCACCTGAAACGATTCGCTGCATTTTAGAGTCAATGAAACAACGTGGTTTAAGCGCCGCCAACCTAACGTTTGGTATGGGTGCCGAATTACTGCAAAAAGTAAACCGAGATACCCAGCGTTTTGCTATGAAAGCTTCTGCCATTGAAGATCAAAATGGCTGGCGAGACATTTTTAAAGATCCAATTACTGACCCAGGTAAAAAATCCAAAGCCGGTCGATTAGCACTGATTTTAAAAGATGGCGTTTATACCACGGTTCGCGAAGACCAAAGTGTGCTTGCTGACAACCAGCTGAGGACCGTTTACCACAACGGTAAGCTATTCAATCAAATAACTTTTTCTGATGTTCGTAAGAGAGCCGCTAGTAAATAGTGCAAAATGGCCTTCTTTTCACTTGAAGGCTGTATCCCATAAACTAACAACCTATAGCAAAACCCCATCTATAATTTTGATAGTTTCTGAAAATGGCTATCAAAATTATGAAAAAAGAATACCTTGCGTACTTTCTACTAGTATTATTTTCTCCTGCATCGTACTCAATCGAACTTTATCCGCAAGCGATCGAAGCATACGAAAATACGCCTGTTGTTATTGACGTGCTGCATAATGCAAGCGGTGCATTACCTAGTACATTGAGCATCAGCCAGCAACCTAGAGCTGGTACCTATTCTCAAAGAGTATTCACCCCTTACCCTACCTCACATCAAGGCAATATTGGCTATCAGATTGAAGTAGTTGATGGCAAGGTGGTTTTCCAGCCGGCTCCAGATTATTCAGAAAGCTATTCTTTTGATTTTCAAGCTGAAGATGCAGAAGGAAATTCAGATCAGAGCTTCTACTTGGTTCATGTTCAACCCGTCAACCAAAGAGCCGAAGTCACGGTGCCTCTAGAAGAGCATCTTTTCAACGCAAACTTTTCCAGAAACTGGGTACCGTTGGTAAATGATCCAGATAACAGTGAGATAATATCAGTCTCAGGTAGTCATCAAAACGCTGGTGTCATTCGCGATATCAGTTTAAATACTTATTATGATCCACACAATTTAACCCTAGTGGCTAATGCCAGAGGCATAGAAAAAACTTTCAGCTTAGTCACTACGCAGGGAGACACTGCACCCAACATAGCGACCACTTTAATCAATGTTTATGGCGGTCGAATATCCGACACCGCCATATCACAAACAATCCCAGCGATTAGCCTGCCTTCTCAAGAACAAACATTTAAATATTACCTTTCCCAGAACAATCCTTTCGTTGAAAGCAATTACAACGGCCAGTTAACAATTGAATTAGAAGGTGATTTTTCTTTAGATGAATTACCCGAAACTTGTGATATGACTAACGCGGTCAATTTTACCGGAAAAATTTTAACCTGCGAAGTTACCGTTCCTCATGACACAAGCTTACAAATCGATGTTCCGCTCACTACCGGGGCTAAAGGCATTATTATCAGCCGTGCTAGTTTGCCAATTGCAAACGATGAAATCCGCCACTTCGACAACATTAGTGAACAGTCATTACCTGTAGTTGATCAAATTGTTAGCCCATCTGGTAACGTTCAAACCAGTTTTATTCCGGGCCCAGCTTTGCTATTAGATATTAACAACGACAACTTGGACGATCTTTTAGTTGCACCTGCCAGCTTCGGAAAACCTCGTTGGTACTTGAATAATGGCAACGGTGGATTTACGGCCAGTAACTTTTTGTTTGCTCCAATTGACGCACAAGTCATTGTAAAAGGTGATCTTGACGGTGATAGCAACCCAGACGTTGTGTTGCTTGGGCGTTACGGTGAATTTCAACAATACGAACAACAAGGAACAAGGCTCGTTTTACAAACAGCCAAACATCAATGGAGTCGCAACCAAGCCCATGTAACTTCAGCAATCATCGTCGATTTAAACAACAATCCAAATGGCGAGCTTTATGTTACTGGCGATGCATTTTATGCTCGCTATAAAAATAATGATGGCCTACTCAAAACGCCAGCAAATGATGACTGGTTCGGATCCAACATCTCAGGAGTTAGCCTAGCGACTGGGCAGTTGAATAATACGCTGTTCAATGAACTGATTGCTGACAACCTAAGTGGCAACATTCAACTGTTCAATAATCCTGGTAATGGCAACGCAAATTCGCTAGACATTTCAGATTTACTTTCTAATGAAAATAGTTTCTTTCAAACTTTATTAATCGATGATGTCGATAAAAATAGCTTCGACGATGTTATCTTAATTGCTCGATCTGAGAAAAACACTCAAGATCAAGACTTTCACATCATCGATTTATTAATCGAAAGAAAAAACATCGAAAGAAATAGCAACATTAAACTATTAAAAAATAATGACTCATCTTTAACACTACAAGATTCTCTATTAATACCAGATGTGCATAATGCTTTAGCGGTCGACATGGATAACGACCAAGACAACGAATTGCTCATTCATACATCTAACGGTGCAGTGCTTTTATTAAAAAATCATCGGGGTACTTATCAAAATCCCAACTTGGGTTTGGTATCATTAACTAGTAGCCAATTGTTGGTTGGGCGACTCACTAATGATTTAACCCCCGACATATTAATTCTTCAAACTGACGGAATGATCAAAACGGCGTTGATCACAGAACCTTTAATTGCGCCAACTCCACTCACTACCGAAGAATCACTAGCGGCATCAAGTGGTGGAGGCTCAATTTCTCGCGTGGCAATATTCTTAACTTTTCTGACAAGCCTGCTGATCATCATCAGACTTCGAACAAAAAAATCCCCGAATTAATCGGGGATTTTTTTATCCTGAAGATCGCATTCAAACAGGAAATCAAATACTGTTTTGCTGGCAGCCTTTATAGCCGGCTTTCATACCATGCCCACCTGAGTGCCTGCCAGAGTGTCCGCGCTTTCCTTGACCAGGCTTGATGCTTTTAAATTGCTCTAATTGCTCTGCAGTAATCAAACCTTGTAGCTTAGATGCCGTTTCACTTCTTAGCTGCTGCATCTCATCGCGATTTGACCTTCTTAACACCACACGTTTATCGTGCTGAGATTGCATTACTTCAATGAAAGCTGCACGATTCTCTGGTGCAACATTCATCCAACTGGCCATTTTTTCAAAATCTGGTGTGCCATTATGATGACCACCACCAAAACCTTGGGCCATTGCAGTGCCGCTCATTGCTGCTACACCGATCATTGCACTAGCAATAACTGCCATCATTGCTTTTCTCATTTTCCTACCCTCACGCTTATTAGCTAAATCTTGCTCCGACAACCTAATAATCCAACACTAATTGGCAGCAATTAAGTAGCAAAGATGAATATAACAAATATTTAATCAACAATTAACTACATTCATTAGGAAACCATCTTAAAATGCCGACCGATGCACTAAAAAAAATTAATGCTGATGATTTTGTCGCACCTGAATGTAAGGCTGAAATTGAAGTTTTGTATCAAGATGACGATATTTTAGTCATCAATAAACCGAGTGGTTTATTAAGCCTATCCGGCAAAAACCCTAAAAATCTAGACTCTGTGCACTATCGACTACGCCAGCTATTTCCAACCTGCACCATGATTCACCGTTTAGATTTAGGTACATCGGGTATTATGTTATTGGCATTAAATAAACCGGCCAACAAACAACTATGCCATCAGTTCAGCCATCGTGAAGTAAGTAAGCGTTATATCGCAATGTTAGCTGGGCAACTTGAGCTTGATGCAGGAGTGATTGACCTACCGATTATTAAAGATGAGTTTCCACGGCATAAGGTATTTGTCGAAGGAGATAATAATCTAGCAGCGCTCGATAGTGTTCAGCAGCAGAACATCGGCAATCAAAAGTACCAAAAGAAAGCGCCCAGCCCAAAGCCAGCACAAAGTCGTTATCAAGTGATAAAGCGCTTTAGTAATCCTGATTCTACTCTGGTCGAATTCGAGCCGATCACAGGTCGTACACATCAACTAAGAATACATAGTCAAGCGATTGACCATTCAATATTAGGCTGTGATTTATATGCAAGTTCTGAAGTACATGCGCTTGCGCCGCGTTTAATGCTGCATGCCAGTGAATTGAGTTTTCATCACCCAGTGAGTGGAGAAACCATGCACTTTGTTTGCCCTGCTCGGTTTCATTGCGATGAACACTATTGCGTATAAGTACCAACGCTTTCTGGTTATCTAGTGACAACCAACAAATATTTTAAAACTAAGTTAAAAAAACGACACACCTAATGGCATGCCGTTTTATTTATCGTCAGAATTTCTGATTAATTACTCTGGGTATTCAATTTTATAACCAGCACCATATACCGAACGAATTAGTTCTTTACCTGCAGTAATTGCATCTAGCTTGCGGCGTAACTTTTTAATATGGCTATCGATAGTTCGATCGCTGACCACTCGATGGTCATTATAAATACTATCCATTAATTGCTGGCGAGAGAAAATACGCCCTGGCTCTTTAGCCAGCTTCTCAATCAAGTGAAATTCAACTGTGGTCAAGATTAATGACTCACCCTGCCAGCTAACTTGAAAACGATGTGGATCTAACTGCAACTGGTGCTCTGGCTCAGGAGACATATGAACTCGGCGCAGCACTGCCTTAACTCGAGCGATCACTTCGCGCGGGCTATATGGCTTACAAATATAATCATCTGCGCCTAGTTCCAAACCTAGCAAACGATCAATTTCTTCAACTTTTGCAGTGGTCATTAACACCGGCAACTGAGAAAACTGACGAATTTCCCGGCAAATTTCCATGCCGTCTTTACCCGGCAACATTAAATCTAACAGCACTAAATCTGGCTGATTTTCCTTTACCCAATCTACTGCGCTCAAACCTTCATCAATCCAGTGGGTGCGATAATTATTTTTTTGCAGATATTGAATCAGTACTTCAGCCAGTTTTGGCTCATCTTCAACGATCAAGATTAATGGTTCCATGTGATTCACCAATTATTAATGTTTAGATTCGCGTTTTTCGCGCTTAACTTCGCTCAATGGCAAGCGTATTTTTATCGCCAAACCACCTAACTCCGAGTGCTGGGCAACAACATCGCCCCGGTGCGCTTTTACAATACTTTTAGCAATCGCTAGCCCCAAACCACTGCCGCCGAGTGCTCGACTACGACTGCGATCGACTCTGAATAATCGCTCAAACAATTTTTCCAAATGTTCATCACCCACTCCAGGCGATGAATCCTGCCAGCTGATTTCCAGCTCTTTGGAGGATTTAAACTGTTCAAAATCGAGGATTACTTGTACTTGACCTGGGCTATCGCTATAGCGAATTGAGTTACTAGCCAGGTTAGAAAATAACTGCACCAGTCTCTGATAGTCGCCATTAACGGTTCGTGGTTTACCTAGAATTTCCATTTTTGGCGTCAAACCTTTTTCAGAGAATGAAGCGGCAAAACGATCCATCACCTGACTTACCAAACTATCGATATCTAGCGGCTCCAGTTCATAACTTAAGCTGCCTTGATCGGCTCTACTGAGCTGATGTAAATCATCAATTAATCGAGCCAACTGGCTGGCTTCTTGATGAAGCGAATCAATTGCCGATAAATCTAGATCTCGAACACCATCTTGCAACGCTTCCATTTCACTTTTCATTACCGCCAATGGCGTGCGTAACTCATGGGCAATATCGGCAACCCAACGACGCTGGCTATCATCGTACTCGCCAAGCGTTTCTGCCATGTGATTGAAGTCATCCGCTAGCTGACCTAATTCATCACGGCTAGTAATTGAAACTCGGGCTTGATAATCACGGCGGCTGGAAAGTCGACTCATCGCAGCAGAAATTCGTTGCACCGGTTTTACCAACAAGGTTGATAATGGCCAAGAAATTAACAAACTAATGGCTAGCGCAATCAGCGCCACGACCCGGAACAAATGATTTTGCTGTTCGATAAATAATCGGTCTACTTCACTAGCAACCTGAAGCAACCTCGGCTCAGCCAACCAGCCAAGCAATCGCCCTTCCTTGTCAACCAATGATGTTTTAATTAACGGCTGTCCTACTAGCGGGCGGCGGCCAACAATTAACTGACCGGCAGCATCAAATAACATTAAACGTACCGGCAGTAACTTACCTACCTGACGTTTTTTTCTATGCCCCCAACGTTCACGCCCTTGCTCACGACGCTCCCCTTCAATACTTCGAACACGCACCCACAATTGCCGACTGACCAAGCGCCAATTATCTGCCAGACTAAAACTTGGCCATTGCGTAGGATCTGGATAAATTTCAGTGAGTGCTTGGCCGTAATCTTCTAACTGTTGCTCCCGGGCGGTATTCAAATATCCAATAAAGCCTTGTTGAAAGCTTTCTCGGACACCGATATAAATTCCGGCACACAGCATTAGGGAGAAAATCCCGAGGAAAATAGCAAGCTTAAAGCGGATACTTGGGTTGGGCATAAGTCGATTCGTCTCTGTCTCAGAGCAAATTGTAACCAGCTAGTTTTTGGAAGACAGAGCAAACCGATCATTTGCACATTTTTTTATCATTATTAGCAGTGCATCTACTTGCTAAAAATTACCGATTGTTTGAAATCAACTGCGCACTACACCCAATGCCCGGTCAACTTTCTATTCAACAAAATAATTAATAAACCGCTGCAGCCCTTGGTTAAAACTCTGACCCAGCAAAGCCGAGCCCGCTGCTAAGCCAAACAATTTAGCTTGTTGATTAACCGAACGCTGGGTCAAACATTGGCGGGTTAACCTGCCTTGTTTCAATTCAACAACAGCCACCAGCTGCTCGACTTGTTGCAATGTTTTCAATTGCTGCAATGAAAGTTGATAAGTACGGCTAGATCGCTTGCTTTGCACCCGAGTCACCCAATCGCCAGAGCGACGATCAAAATATCGAGAATCGGTTTCAATCATGCTTCGCGGGTCATTAGTGTGCAGCCATAGCTCTTGCGCCTTGCCATCCGCCAGTCGATAAGCCATCGCCAATGAAGGCCCATCTGCAATTGGAAACAAGCCATTTAAATTGACTCGTAATGCAAAACCCTGATCACTTTTCTCAACATCAAACATCAGCAGGTTATCGCATGGAATATGACTAATGCCGTTATCCAGCAATCGATTAATATCCAGAGCCACTTCGGCTTGTACCACTTCAGGCTGATCAATCTTAGCCAAGCTCGTGTTAGTTGGCTTCACCGATTGGCAACCGGTCAGTGGCAACAGTAAAAAAATTGCAGCGAAATACTTCAGCAAACTACTCAAGTCCTTAACTACCCACTCCGCTCGAACTGATTGAGTTGAAATTAAACCACCGACTAACATATCCATCTCCAATTTCACTGCAAACTACTTAAAAGCAATCAAAAAAAAACGCTCCAAAGCAGTATAACTGCCTCAAGCCTTAACGCATTTTCGCTGGTGTCTGAGCAGAAGATTATGCCCAAGCCACTTTAACATGCCCATTCCTGCACTTTGAAGTGGCTTGGATATATAGCAATAGAAGTGAATTTATGGATTGAAAATTGTCGCCACCAACTATATATTAGCAATATCTAATTCAATATTAATCAAGAGAGCATCGTCATAGTGGCCAAACTTAAAACCATACAAATTCAAGCAAGCATGGGTAGCGGCTGTTTAATATCTAGCGATATTCGAGGCCACAAGGTTACCATCGACCAGCCAAAGCCAGCGGGCGGTGATGACAGCGCTCCCAGTCCTTTAGAATACTTTTTGTTTTCACTCGGCGGCTGCATAGCCAGCATTGGCCGAATTGTTGCCAAGCAACAGAAAATCGATTTGCGCGGCATGGATGTTCAAGTGACCGGTGAAATGAATCCAGCAGGATTAATGGGCGCAAACACTGACGACCCTGTCGGCTTTAAACGCATTGATGTTCAGGCAGAAATTAATGCTGATTTATCTGATACAGAAAAGCAGGCTTTTCTTGATGAGGTTTGTCGCCGTTGTCCGGTGCATGACAATTTGCACGGCACTGCCAAATTAAGCCATGGCTTATCGCCAGAAACCGAAGTGGCTTAATCTTTATTGAGAGCGCAGATAGCCTATCTGTGCTCCCATATTTTATCGCTAAAAACCTACGTTGCCGGAAGGTTTCTTTTTAAAAATTTCAGACGGCTTGGAATTTTAGCAAAGATCACTAAATTTCCCGCAATTACCAACGCCAATCCAACAAAAGCCATCATTGACCATTGGTAACCTTCCAACCAGCTAGACATCAATAAAGCCACCACCGGAAACAGTACCGTTGAATAAGCCGCTTTATCGGCACCAATTCTACCGACTAATAATAAATAAGTCGTAAAAGCTATTACGGTACCAAATACAGCTAAATAGCCTAATGACGCACTATATTGCCAACTCATATCAAAGTTATATTGCGCATCTCCCAAACCTGTTAACAGCAAAAGAATTAGCACACCATAGAGTAAGCCCCAGCTATTGGTGGTTGGTGGTCGAAGCCCTTTCTTTTGATGGCGAACTGAAATCATATTGCCCATTGAAAACAGCCAAGTACCTAAAGTCGCTAATCCCAAACCTTGCAATAATTCAGGTTTCATTTCACCAGAAAATTCAGGTGCAAACAAAGCGGTAATTCCGGTTAAACCAATCGCTGACCCTAACAAAACTCTTATCGAAGGTTTTTGGCCAAAAACCCACCAACCATTCAATGCGTTCATCACTGTTGCAAATGAGAACACCACCGCCAACAAACCACTGGTAATAGTTTGAGTTGCGGTATAAAAACATAAAAAATTAAAACTGAATAAAGTGGCGCCCTGAGCGAAACAAAACAAGTGATCTTTGCCATTAATCGGTTGCAGCCGTCTGCCCATAATCAGCCACATCACGATACATGCCAGTGCAAAACGATAGAGCATCGATACTTCAATATCGACCACACCCAGCTGCAATTTGATCGCATACCAGGTGGTTCCCCAAATCAGTACCGTTGCCAGATACAAAAAACCGTTAAACATCAGACTATCCATAAGCTGCTAATCAGGCAAGCTTACCGGGTTGGCGACTCAATGCTTGTCTGGAATTGCGTAAATGTTCTGAGATTGCGATTTTATGATTTAACAACTGAAACTTGCTTGTTTGTATTTGTCTGTTTTGCAGGAATACTTGCTGCTCCCCTCGTGCCCCTTTACTATCACAAGGCTTAACCTCTCTATCTTAACCCAGTTAATTTAGCCTGATTCATCGGTAGGAAGTTGCATTGTGATCAAACCATCAAAAGCATCTGTACATGTTTTCCAGCAGTTGCACAGCTCGCGTGCCACGCTGGCAGCATCTGCTGGTTTTGGTGATCAGATGCAACTGGCACGCTGGAAAAATAATCATGACCATACTCATTATCACAAACCAGGCCACCATACGCTGAGTTGCTACCTGGATGGTGGCTATCAGATGCAGCGAGTGAAACGCGGTCAGGGTTTAAAAGGTGGCGCACCCGGTAGAATCTGCTTAATGCCAGAAGACCATGAATCTGAATGGTTGGTTGGTGATGCGGTTGATTTCATGCACTTGTATTTTGAAGGGCGGCATCTCAAGCAATTGGCAGAAAAAATATCTGATAAAGAATGCCGATATTTACAACTAGAAGATTTAACTTTTACCGATGATTTATGGATTAGTAACTTATGCCAGCAGCTGATTTTACCGCTAGATTGGCAGGACAAATCAGATCAGTTAGCACTAGAAAATGCCAGCCAAATGTTAATGCTGCATTTAATTAAACAATACGGAAATATCGATTGGAAAACACCGCAAGTACGTGGTGGTTTAGCGCCGAGCGTGCTGCGTAAACTCACCGATTATATTGATCAGTATCTGGATCAGAAATTAACGGTTACTGAGCTGGCACAAGTTGCGCAATTAAGTGAATATCATTTGTGTCGGATGTTTAAACAATCGACGGGACAAACATTGCAGCAATTTGTCATGCAGCAACGATTGGAAACTGCCAAAACACTTTTACTACAAGGTAATTTATCAGTGCAACAGGTGGCATTAAATTGTGGGTTTTCCAGTGCCAGTCATTTCAGTAAGCGGTTTTCTCAAAAATATCAAAAAACACCAAACAAAATAAACAAGGGGGAGTAAGCTCCTCCCCCGTACTACTCAAAAATATTAATTAACCACCATCACAGTAAACGGTTGTCACATTTTTACTTTCGCTTGATCCATCGACGGTATAATTAAATGTAATGGTTACTGGACCCTGACCAGTAGCATTATCTCCTCTGGCACAACTAACTCTGAACGAATAGCTACCATCAGAGTTATCTAGAATACTCTCACTATTCCAAGTATCTTCAATACCGCCTGGAGTATCTTTATTGCTAAAAACGACAGCGAGATCAGTTGCTGAACTATATCCAACCAATGCATTATTGGCATCCTTAAGGGCCAAAGTGAGTGTTGGCTTTATAACTGTAGTTACTGTTTGATTGCTATTGGCGGTAAAAGTGGTGTTGGTAACATCACTGGCAATAATAAACCTGAAGTCGTCTGGGCTAGAAGGAACATTATTACTATCAACCGTAATGCTCGTAAAACCTATATCACCACCAGTATCTGACTTAATAGCTAGCGTGTAAGTACCATTATTATTGTTGATCAGAGTGTAATCTGCAGTGAGCGCAGAGTCAGACATACCATCCGTACTTAATTCCTGAACACCCGTTTTGGTAAGAACGGCTTTAACCTCTTCAGTACTACCGGAAAGTGCGACGCCATCCTGGTCAAACAAACTGACTGTTAATGTTGCGACTGACCCTGCCGCCAACTCATTACTGGTTACATCAGAAAGTTCAGCTGTTGTGGATGCTAAAACTAGCGTTGGCGTAATAAAAGTCACCGACAATGCTTGAGCGACTGCAATATTCTCACCATCCGGATCAACCACTCCACTGATATTAATTTGCTCCGCCGTTGAGTTAGAGACGTAGGCCGTATAAGTACCGTTATTATTATCAACTGCTGTAATGGTTGTGGCGGGTGTGCCACCACTGGCTGCAGTACTTAACAGGGCAGAGTTTGTTGCGGTCAGGCGTAAAACTCCCATTGATGTTGTTAGATTTGTGCCATTGATATCTTTTGCCTGAATGGTTAATGGAAACCTAACACCATTCGCTCTTGGGGATGACTCAACCATTGTGATGCTGGTGTTTTCTGGTGCAGGTGCCTGGGTGAAAGTAACTGTTAATTCATCACCAACATTTTCTGCTGGGCTTCCAATAGTTGCCTGGAAAGTCACATCTCCAACATAGTTGGAAGTTACAGTTGCCAGATGTCTACCATCATTTTCATCAGGATCAGTATATTGAATTGTAACGTCTGGATTATCAGGCGATGTGATCACCAGCCCCCATTCGGAAGTGGTATCAGTAAGTCGATCATCACCATTAGCTGATTTTTCCTGCAATGTCAGCGTAATATCAGTAGTTGCTGCTGCCGGGTTTTTACTGGCAGTTAAGGTCGATTCAGTTAAGCTGATCGGATCTTCAGAAGTACAAAATTCTGAATCGGCAGCCATGGTTAAATTAACAAATACCGGGTTATTCGATGTCGCATCAAACCGGTCATAAATAAAATAGTGTGGATCTGAGTTATGCAAATAGGCATAGCCTTCATAACTTACCGTATCGACCATTTCAGTAATGGTGCCATTACCATCAACATCTGTCTCACCCCAGAAAGACTGTCGATAACCGGTATCTCTAATACCATAGCGTGCCGAGAAACCACCACCCTGCTTTATAATGGCTTCATTTTCGTCTCGACATACTCTCTGGGTAGTAATGGATTGGGTGATTTTAGGACAAAGACTTAATGATTCCAGGTTAATAACACTCAACGTTGATGAAGCGGTAAAATCAGTGCTTGCTCGATCACTTTGAGCGTAATAATAAATTGAATAGGTTTTACCATCAATTAATCCACTAATTGCGAGTGGAGAGGTTACTTCTCCCCAACCAATATAGGATTTTCCTGCACGAATTGAATACCAACCATCTTGAATCGTGCCGGTGATAGAATTATCTATCTCACAGGCCAATCCAAGGTCCGGGTTCACATCGATTAAAGTAGGATTTGGCGCATTTAATATCGCTCTAATTTTATAAGTTTCTTGGTCTGCTACATCACCACAAAAATTAGGCAGTGACACTCCAGTTTCGCCTTGGGCAACGGTATATAGACTATCAGGATCACCTTCGATTTCAACTGAAGCCAATAGATCATCACCCCAATTATCTAATAAATTAAATGTTCCACCAAATGAAGGAACATTATAAATTTCCAATTTATCCAATGGGTCGCCCCAACCAGATTTTTGTTTGGCCCAACCGCCACTAGCGCGTGAAAAATAAACCTGTAATTGTTGATTATTCGCATCACCATTTGAATCAACAACGTCCACTTCTAACTTGCATCGCTGAGATTGAAACCAGTCCAGATTAAAGTAAGATAAATGCGTAATATTTTTAGTTACCGTGAAGGTATTGGTATTTTCTGCATCAATCGAAGCTGCCCCTTCGTAACTCCAATTACCGGTTGTTTCAGAAAAACTCCACATGGGGATCGAAACATCAGATAATTCGATTGGATTTCCAGTCAATGGATTGACCGTCGAATCAGGAACTTCAAAAGTTAATGAGACATTCCCCATGCCTTGAAACCCTCGCACTTGATTACCTTCAGAATCTGATATTTCTATTGCCACCAGACCAGCGCTGATAAATTCAAACTGAGAATTATTAGTCAGGCCATCGGGTGGTGTCCCTTCAAACCCTTCAATAGATAAACCACCAGGAAAAGCTAACAGTGGATTATTAGAAATATCACTGACGCCTGTTGGGTCAGCAGAAAACAGCATAATTTTTACTGTCAACGCACCAATCGGAGTAATGGCTTGTCCATCTTTATCAAGTAAGGTTGTCCCAGAGGGAATATTAAGATTTACTGTTGCATAATCAAGAATCGCTCCTCTGGTAGTGCTTGTTGCAACGACATCAGTTGTCAGAGAAAGCTGTGAGTTCGTTATACCGTTAGTTACCGCTAATGTGGCTGTTTTTAAAGCAACCGGAAAATCTGCAGATAACTCAGAGGAAACATTTGGCGTGAGATAGATATTTGCGGTAATCAGGTTCGGTGTTTCTTGCTCTTCCAGTTGGACAATTGCAGCACTGGCAAAATATCCTTCTTTAGATGCCAATAGTTGCAATAGGGTATGACCCTTAACAATTTGCTGCATTTCCTCAGAGGCACCTTGCATATGCAAAAACATACCCATACTGCCTGATGACGATGACACTAACGGTGCCAGTTTTTCAAACTGCCCATCTTCCATTAATCCAACCGGTTGATGGGACAAACTTTGAAGTTCCATTGCTACATCAGGCGCACCATCGGCAACAATCATGATCGCTTCAATATTAGCACCCGCAATTGCACTGCCATCGGTTGCATCAAGTACATTCACTTCAATTCTGAGATCCATTTCAGAATCATTATTTGAGCCAAAAAACCAGCCACAGCTGGCGAGAGAGATTAGAACAAGAAAAACTGACAAGAAACGAAAAATACGCTTATATATGAAATTCACAGTAGCATCTCCTTATGCATAACTGTTTGATAACCAAATTGGGATATTTTTTATTACTGGCAGATTGCCTACCGGTATCTCCCCTATTTTCTCAGGGTTGTTACTCATCAATACTAGACACAGTTTGTTCAGTCTTCCTGAGCGATAGTGATTTTATAAAAAATTAAAGCCGAAACAGTCAACCCTGAAAGCCAAACCTGTCTTTTAATTCACGTAAGTAGCGCCTGCTGACCGGAACCTTATGCCCAGAATGCGTCGTCACTTCGCCTAACCCGCCCTCCAGCAAGTTAATTTCCACAATGGCATCTGGATTGATTAAATATTGCCGATGACAGCGAAGTAAATCGGTTTTTTGTTCGAGGATTTTTAACGTCAGGTGCGTATGGAACTGGCCTTCAGCGGTTTGTACATGAACGCCTGATAAGTCAGTAAAAGCCACTTCTAGCTGTTCAATTTTAACCAGCCGAATACAATTTTTAAAATAACAGGGAACCACTGTTAGTTTTTCTGGGGTGAAGTTAGCAACCGATTTTGGCGTTAAATCTTGCTGTAATCGTTCAATAGTTTTTTCTAGCCGCTGTTTTTCTACCGGCTTTAATAGATAGTCAAACGCATTGTCTTCAAATGCTTTAATTGCGTATTCATCATAGGCGGTAACAAAAACAATTCTCGGTGCTGATTCTTGTTCCAGCATGCCCGCCATTTCCAAACCGCTAACTCTTGGCATTTGAATATCAAGAAACACCACCTGTGGTTTAAGCTTGTGAATCATTGCAATGCCTTCTATCGCATTACTGGCCTGTCCTTTAATATTAAAAGCTTTACTGTCATCAAGTAAAATTTGCAGTTCTTCCCGCGCCAAGGGTTCATCATCAATAATCAGTGCTGAAATTAAATTATTGTTCATCATTTTCTCCAGACATCAGGTCATGCGGAATCATGATGGTCACTCGGGTAAACACATCGGATTCAACTAAAATTTTCACTCCGAACTGTTCACCAAAACGTGCTTTCAAACGTTTATCCACAATATTCATTCCTAGGCCACTACCTTCTTCTTTCGGCGTAATGTAAGTACCGGCATTATCTTCTACTTCTAAGCATATTTTATTTTCACATCTTCTGGCTCTAATAATTACTTTTCCTGTTTCTAACAGCGTTGAAACACCATGTTTGATTGCATTTTCTACTAATGGCTGCAGGGTAAAAGTGGGTAATTTCAGTTGATCTAGCTGATGGTCGATATCAAACTCGACCTGTAACCGGTCACCAAAACGAGCTTTTTCAATTTCTAGGTAAGCTTGGATGTGATCTAGTTCTTCCAGCAAATTACTTTCATCACTACGCCGTTTTAAATTCTTTCTGAAAAAAGTCGACAAGTGTTGTAACAAAGTGCGCGCTTGACCAGGGCTTTTGCGAGTGATGGCACTGATGGTATTTAAAGCATTAAACAAAAAATGTGGATTAATTTGTGCCTGAATTAATTTTAATTCTGCCTGCATGAGCAAATCTTGCTGCTGATGTACTCGACCATAAAGAATTTGGTTGGATAACAAACGAGCCACCCCTTCGCCAAGGGTTTTATTCAACCGTGAAAATAACTGATTTTTGGTCTCATAAAGTTTAATCGTGCCAATCACTTCATCTTCACTGGCACATAGAGGAATAATCAACGCCGAGCCCAAAGGGCATTGATCTGATAAAGAACAGCGATACTGTTTTTCTATTCCATCAGCAAATACCACTTGGTTTTTATCTATTGCTTCACGGGTTTGCTCTGATGCAATTAAAGTACCTGGCTGATGGTGGTCATCGCCCTTACCGATAAATGCCAGTAATTTTTCTCGATCAGTAATCGCTACCGCGGCAACACCGGTTTCTTCCCTGACAATTTCTGCCACCTTGCGAGTGCTCTGTTCATCAAAACTACTGGCAAGAATGCCAACCGTTCGCTCGGCAATTCTTAAAGCGCTGGAGCTAAATGTTCGGGTGAATTGTTCATAGAGAGTTTGCCGATCACGAATCATCGCGGTGAACATCGCCGCACCAATGCTATTGGCGATAATCATTGGCAAAGCAATTAGCTGTACCAGTCGCCAAGCTTCATCAAAAGGCTTGGCAAAAATCAAAATCACTGCCATTTGCACTAACTCGGCATATAGAACGACGCCGAAAGTGACTTCAGGGCGAAACAACAAATCGGTTCGCCCTTTTCTAACCAGCTGCCAATGCAGCCAGCCACCAATCAAGCCTTCCAGCGTGGTGGAAATTGCACAGGCTTCAGCGGTAAACCCACCCAACGACATTCGATGCAAACCACCGGTTAATCCCACTGCAAAACCTACAACAGGTCCACCAAGCAAACCGCCAAGTACGGCACCAATCGCTCGAGTGTTAGCAATCGCATCTTCTATCTGCAAACCAAAATAGGTACCCATAATGCAAAAACCAGAGAACACCAAATAGACCACTAACTTGCGTGGCAACTGAACATTAACGCTCACCAGTGGGCGAAATAACGGGGTTTTACTGAGCAACCAAGCGATCACCAAATAGACGCTGAGCTGTTGGAGTAACTCGAGAACTAACTGCATAGAGAATTGGGCAAACACAAAAAATCTTAAGGAATCAAAGTATAGGCCGCAGGATAAGCTGTTGAAGGTTTCAGTTTCTGTCATAGATCAAGGTGTATTTGATCTTCTATTCCACCCAACAAAAGATGCATCCAATATTCCGATTGAGTTGCTGAACCTTTTCTTTTGTCCAGTTTGAGAGGCAATCACCAAACTTGATTTGGATCCTTTGCAATTGCGAATCATTATTAGTAACATTCGCTTCGTTGTTTGGCCTTCCATGTTGAGTTGTTATTAATGCTAAAACGTATCTCTGCCTTATTGATCAGTTCCAGTCTTTTATTACCTGCAATAGCTCAGTCTGCTGACGACGAAGTAGTGGTTTATTCATCTCGAAAAGCCCACTTAATTGAGCCTTTGTTCGAGGCTTATGAAAAAAAGACCGGAGTGAATGTTCGCTTTATTACTGACAAGGCAGCACCACTAATTGCCCGCTTACAAGCAGAAGGCGAACGCAGCCCTGCCGATATGTTGATCACTGTCGACGCTGGAAATTTATGGCAAGCAGCGAATAAAGGTGTATTGGCATCGGTCGAGTCAGAACAACTGGAAAGCAATGTTCCTCAGCATTTGCAAGATCCGCAGAATCGCTGGTTTGGGTTATCGGTTCGCTCTAGAACCATGGTTTATAGCACCGAGCGTGTTCAGCCTTCCGAGTTATCTAGCTACGAAGATCTAGCAGATCCAAAATGGAAAGGCCGCTTGTGCCTGAGAACATCTAAAAAAGTTTATAACCAGTCATTGGTTGCGATGATGATTGCCCGCCATGGCGAAGCAAAAACCCAACAAATTATTCAAGGCTGGGTGGCTAACTTAGCAACCAAGCCATTTTCAAACGATACCAAAGCAATGAAAGCAGTGGCTGCTGGCCAGTGTGATGTGACCATTGTGAACACTTACTACTTCGGTCGTTTGCAAAAGAAAGATCCAAACGCTGCTTTAGCCATCTTCTGGCCAAACCAGCCAGGCAGCGCTAAAGCAGGCCAAGACACCGGCGTTCACGTTAATATTTCCGGTGCCGGCATTACTCAATATGCGCCACATCGAGCTGCGGCCGTTAAATTGCTGGAATGGTTATCTTCAGATGAAGCCCAACAATCTTTCGCAGGCCGTAACCAAGAATATCCGGTTAACCCAGTCACCAAGCTTGATCCACAAGTGGCAAGTTGGGGCACCTTTATTGGCGATAGCATCAACGTCATCAAAGCCGGCGAATTACAAACAACTGCTGTAAAGCTGATGGACAGGGCAGGTTATAAGTAATGAATTATGCTGCGGCGTCGGTTGTTCGACGCCCTCCAGTTTTTGCTTCGATTCTATTGGCGCTGCTTGTTGCAGCGCCTTTGCTGTTTCTGGCATTTAGCTGGTTCGATCCGCAGCCAGAGATTTGGGCCCATCTTGCAGAAAACCTATTAGGCGAATTAATTAGCAATACTTTGCTGCTATTAATCGGCGTGGCTATTAGTGTTTTGGTGCTCGGTGTTGGTCTGGCTTGGCTAGTAGTGTTTTACGATTTCCCCGGTAAAAAGTATCTCGACTGGGGATTAATGCTGCCCTTGGCAATTCCGGCTTATGTGCTGGGTTTCGTCATTTTGGGATTAACCGATTACTCCAGCCCATTACAAACCTTTGCCAATCAAATGGCTGGGCACTTTGTACAACTCCCCGATTTCCGAAACCTTCCTGGTGTCGTGCTGGTAATGTCGCTAGTGCTTTATCCCTATGTTTATATGCTGGCCCGTTCAGCATTTTTAAAACAAGGCGCGGCACCGCTTGAAGCAGCACAAATGCTCGGCATGAGCCGTAACAAGGCCATATTTAAAATTGCTATTCCAATGGCCCGCCCTGCGATTGTTGCCGGTACTTCTTTAGCATTAATGGAAACCTTGGCAGATTTTGGCACGGTTGCCGTGTTTAATTTCGATACTTTCACTACTGCAATTTATAAAGCCTGGTTCGGTTTATTTAGCCTCAGTGCTGCCGCTCAATTAGCCACTTTACTTATATTGGTGGTATTTCTCACCCTCAGTGGTGAGCGATTACTTCGCGGCAAGGCCGATTTCCGTCAACAAGGTCGCCCGGTAATTCCTGTAAAGCTTTCCGGCAAGTACGCATTTTTGGCCAGCGCATCGGCTTGTTTAGTGCTGCTGTTAGCTTTTATTTTACCGGTGATTCAATTACTGGTTTGGGGCTGGAGCAATATAGAACAGCAACTCGATAGCAGTTACTGGTCACTACTCAGAAACACCATCAGCCTCGGCGTAATGAGTGCGATTGTCTGTTTATTAGCAGGTTTAACCTTGGCATTTGCCGGTCGCAACAATGCCTGGCAGCAACAATTAATTACCCGAATTGCGGCACTGGGTTATGCATTACCCGGTTCAGTATTAGCCGTCGGTGTCATGCTCAGTTTCACTCAACTAGATAACTGGATCGGTAAGTCATTACTCACAGGCAGCTTGCTGGCATTACTGGCAGGTTATCTGGTGCGTTTTCTTGCGGTGGCCCATGGGCCATTGGAAGCGGGCTTGGCATCCATTCGCCCCAGTATTCCCGAAGCAGCTCGCTCGCTCGGTGCAACATCCAGCGAACGCATGAGACAGATTTGGTTGCCATTACTCAAACCCGGTTTATTTACTGCAATGCTATTAGTTGTGGTGGATGTAATGAAAGAAATGCCAGCAACCTTGTTATTGCGCCCTTTTGGTTATGACACTTTAGCGGTCAGAATTTACGAATTGACTTCCGAAGGTGAATGGGAAATGGCCGCGCTGCCAGCAATTACTCTAATTCTGGTGGGTTTATTACCGGTGATTATTCTGGTTAGAAAATCTGCCAAAGCTGCTCAGCAATCCAGTAGCCCTTTGCCAAGTACTGCCGCTGAGCAGACGGATCCACAAGGGTTACCTCAAGCAATTTAAATCCAGCAGCAATCAATGTTAGCTTGTCACTAGAAATCAAAGCCCATCTATTTAAATTTCTCTAGCAGGCGCTACGCTTGCTGAAAGAAAATCTGCATATCTTAGGGAGAATAAGTTGCTACTTGAACTGGATAATATCAGCTGCAACTTTGGCCAACAGCCAGTAGTTAAAGACTTATCATTTAATCTAGACCAAGCACACCAGGCATGTTTGCTCGGTGCCAGCGGATGTGGAAAAACAACCGTGCTGCGCGCGATTGCTGGTTTTCAACCGATTTGCCAAGGTGAAATTCGTCTTGATGGCATGAGTATTTCCCGTGCGAATTACAGCTTGCCAGTAGAGCAACGCGGCATCGGCATGGTATTCCAAGACTATGCGCTATTCCCCCACTTAACCGTGGCGCAAAATATCGCTTTTGGTTTAAAAAACCGCACCCCCAGTCAGCAACAAAATATGATTGCCGAGATGCTGGAATTGGTGGGATTGGAAGATACCAGAAATCGTTTTCCCCACGAATTATCAGGTGGCCAACAACAACGAGTTGCTACCGCAAGAGCATTAGCGCCTGAGCCTCGATTGCTGTTATTAGACGAGCCATTTTCCAATTTGGATGCCAGCTTGCGCGAAAGACTGGTGGGTGATCTATCTGAAATACTTAAACAGCGAGAAACCGCCGCCCTGTTAGTTACCCATGATCAGCAAGAAGCCTTTGCATTGGCCGATCAAATTGCAGTGTTACAAGCCGGTGAATTACTACAAATGGCCAGCCCACAAACTCTATATCAGCAACCGGCGCAAGTTGCAGTCGCTGAGTTTGTTGGCCAAGGAAGTTGGCTAGAAGGTGTGTTAACCAATGTCGGAACCATCAAAACATCACTGGGTGAATTGTCAGGCGTTATATGCCCTGATCAGCAGCAATTATGTTTTGATTCGCCGGAAGCGTTAAAACAATACAGCGGTCAATCGGCCAAAATTTTAATTCGCCCGGAACAGTTACAACTAGACGATCAAAGTCGTTACCAAGCCAAATTAATTCGCAAGGTTTATCAAGGTGGTAATTATTTACTAACGCTTGAACTAGTTGGAAAAAATCTATTGTGCAAAACGCCATGGCAAACAAGTACCAATTTAGAATTACAGAAAATGGTTGGTATAAAAATTAACAACACCCA
The DNA here is from genome assembly GCF_003097315.1 of Pelagibaculum spongiae. Taxonomy (NCBI): domain Bacteria; kingdom Pseudomonadati; phylum Pseudomonadota; class Gammaproteobacteria; order Oceanospirillales; genus Pelagibaculum; species Pelagibaculum spongiae. The sequence continues at coordinate 83,605 of NZ_QDDL01000008.1, read as the reverse complement.
GTAACACTCAATAAATCTTAAATTAGTCACGTTTGTTGAATATTGCCTGCAAGCCATAATCTATAGTGGTTTGCAGCATTTTTCGGGTTCCTCTGGTTCTAGCCATCACCCGCAAACTAAACATAATACTTTGTATAAATACCGCAGCATCTTTGCAATCAATCGATTGCTCCAACTCACCTGCTTGCTGCGCTCGCTCTAGCAATAGTTGCAAAGCGTGACAAACCCGCTCCAAATATAATTTAGCTCGATCCGCCAATTGTGGGTTGGAATTAGCTGCCTCCATCACGCTATTAACTAAAAAACAGCCTTTGCCTGCATGATCATCTAAAGAACGGTCCATTAAACTTGTCAGCAATAATTTAATATTTTGATATGCCGGAGCCTGTTGATTTAATTGCTGCTCTATCTGCATACAGCCATTTTCACCGTAGTGATCTATCGCAGCAAGCATCAAGCCCTGCTTGTTGCCAAAAGCGCTGTAAAGGCTTACAGCATGAACTCCTGTTATTTTAACCAGCTGGCTAACGGGTGTTGCTAGCAGCCCATTTTGCCAAAATTGCTCGACAATTTGATCTAGTAATTGCTGCTTATTGTAACTAGTCGGTCTACCCATATGACCAAAAAACCTTTTTTCTAAAATTTTCTCTTGAAAATTCTACCATGAGTTTGTACTTTAATGATCGTTAAACAATTAATTTGATAGTTGGCAACAAAGCTATGTCTCTACTACCTGAGATTAAAGCTGCCGATATTCAGCTGACTATAGTCTCTGCGCAAATACCAGATAACAGTCTGAATACTGAAAAAAGAACGCTTTGGAATTTTAAGTACGCAGCGATGATGACTACCAAGTGAGGTCGTTTGGATTGGGGCTTAAACTAGGCTGGCGTTTAAACTAGATAGTCGATTTGAACTTCTTTACCATCAATTCGGTTTAGATCTGATTGCCGAGAATGGCAATCAGAAAAAGAATTGCCACTTACGGCAACCTATGTAATCGACAGCAACGGTAATATTGCTTACGCATTTACCGATGCCGATTGCACCCAGCGAGCAGAGTCAGAAAGTTTGATTAAATCGCTGTAAAAAAAGAAAGGTTATACCGAGAGCAACGCTGGCATCAGGATTTAATTACCCTGATGTCAGCACCAATGAATGCAAGTTTAACTTAAGAACTACTATCGAAAGCACAACAATAGCCAGTCAGTCACATTTAAATATGGACAACTCATACATCAGGGATGATGATTTTTAAGTTCACTACCTCGCGAAATGAATATCTTCATTCAGACCAGAACAAAAAATTTATCATCCAACCTCACTGATTCGTTTTTTCCACAAATGATAAAACCGCTGTTGATCTGGGTACGGATAAGCATCTATGTATTCGCCTTTGGCTACTTGCTGCTGTATTTCTTGCCAATAGCTAGCTTCCAATATTTCTGGGTGCAAAGTACGCAACAGCTTGCGAACATGCGGCAAGGTCGTGACGAAAGTACCTAGCTCTTCAGGAAATACATCATTTGGTGCAACGGAATACCAAGGCTCTGCGGCCATTTCATCTTCATAGCAGCGTGGCTCGGGAATTTTTCTAAAGTTAATCTCAGTCATATACTGAACTTCGTCATAATCGTAAAAAACCACGCGCCGATTATTAGTTACACCGAAATTCTTTAAAAGCATATCGCCGGGGAAAATATTAACTCCGATCATTTCTTTGATTGCTTTACCATATTCATCAATCGCTTCAGCGGTTTCTTCTTCGTTGGCATTATCTAAATATATATTTAACGGGATCATCCGCCGTTCAATATACAAATGCTTTATGACGACTGTTTCACCTTCAATAGAAAATGAACCGGCAATAGTCTGCTGAAACTGCTCAATTAATTCTTGTGAAAAACGCTCCTTAGGAAATACGACTTCTTTGTATTCCAAAGTATCGGCCATCCGCCCTACCCGGTCATGCTCTTTTACCAGCTGATATCTTTTCAGAACCGTATCTCGGCCAAAACCTTTACTTGGGGCAAACTTATCCTTAATCACTTTAAAAACATACGGAAATGACGGCAAAGTAAATACCTCCATCACCATACCTTTAACACCAGGTGCAACAATAAACTGATCCGTCGTGGTGGTAAGATGAAGTAATAACTCTCGGTAAAACTCGGTTTTACCCTGCTTATGCAAACCAATTGCGTTATATAATTCAGCGATGGTTTTCTTCGGCATTAATTCTTTAAGGAAGCGAACCAGTGCCGATGGCGCATGGGTTTTTACTAGGAAATAAGCACGCGCAAAACCAAATAAAATAGTTAACTGACGAGGGTCTGTTAGCAAGGTATCAAGAAACAAACCCTTTTTAGCGTTATGCAAAACCGGTATAATAAACGGTTGAATACCGCTCAATGAAACCACCCTGCCAACAATATAAGCCGATTTGTTTCTGAAAAATGGTGCTTTTAAAATATCAAAACGCATTTGATAAGGTTGATGATGAGTATGTGGCGCTTGCTTGAAAAAAGCTTGTTGCAGTATTTCAACATCACGGTCGATATCAACAAATTTCTTACCGAAATCAAAGTCGAGAATAATCCGCTTAACCGTTTCAACAATACCTAACCCTGGGTCTTCTACCGGAAAATAACTGCGATATTCAGAATCTATGGGAACCGGGGTTCGGTTTTGTAATGTAGTTTCAACAAATATAAATTCATTATTGTAATAACCACGATGAAACAAATTACAAAAAACCGAGTTATAAAAAGTTTCGGCCAATTCAGCCTGTGGATGAAAACTAAGGAATTCACGGTAATTTTGCTTTACCTGACTCCACAAAGATGGATCCATCTGCTGATCTATTAGTAAATGCTTTACCTCTATCACCGACTCTTTCACTCGAGAGTCGTAATAGGAAATCCGATTGGCTGCAGCTTGGTGAATCTCTTGCCAATTTTGGTTCTTGTAATGATCTTTAACCGTTGCTGTAATTTCTTGGAACAGTCGGTAGTGTCGGCGGAATCCCTTGAGGATCACTCTGGCTATTTTTTTTGGGTTTTTCATCAGGTCACCCTTAATTCTTGTTCTTAATCTACTGCACTCTATGGCGCTTGTTTGGTGGCAGGTAGTACCAACGGTAGCGATCAATCGAGTCCTGTTTCAATGCCAGAAGCACCGAAGGCAGACTCGGCTGGTTTTACCTATGCCCTGCCGACAGTTTTACGATCTGACTGCCAAATGACAAGCGCTATCTTTAATTGACAGATGAGATAATTGGCTAGATCGAAATTGATGAGTTTTTGACTAGAATTTGCACCGGACATCGTCGCACCGCCACTCTGGCTCCTTGCGACATACTGCCCATCCCTAGAGACATCGTCGCACCGCCACCTTGGATCTTTGCGATATACAGCCCATCCCTAGAGACATCGTCGCACCGCCATCCTGGCTCCTTGCGACATACTGCCCATCCCTGGGCATAAAAAAACCGCTGACGATAATGAGCTTCAGCGGTGAATCAAAAAGGTCAAACAGCGCTATTTACAAAATCTATAGTCGGATTTTCTGCTTATTTTGCTCAACATACTGCATGGTGATCATTGCCAAAGGCTCTTGCAGCTGCTGATATTGCAGATTCAGCATCTGCCATTGCTCTACCGTTTGGTTGGCCATCATTCGATCCATCATGGCCACTCGTAGGTCATGGTCTGTTGACGGCATTTCACCTAGCAAACCAAATACCTGATCCAACAGATTCAAATGAGCTACAGCATCGAGCCTATGCAAAATTTCCGATAAAACAGCGGCATAATCACCTGCGGCACTTTCCAGATATTCAATAAAGCCACCTGACGACATTTCCGATAACAAGCCGCTGATTGCACAGACTGTTTGCTCAACCGGATTATGCGGCTCTCCACGCAATTCCAGCTGAAAAGCGATCGTCGATAGAATTAATAACGGCTCGGCATCGGTGCGATGGGGTAAGATATCATCAAGACTTGAACCAAAAGATTTCAGCTCAGCGAAGGGATCCGCCGGTAGCTGCAAACAAGTAATCAATTGATCACAAGTTTGCTGGAATTTCTGTAGCTTTTTTTTCGGTAAACTCTGGGCGAGTTCTTGTAACTGTTGTATCAACTGACGAGGGTCTTGCCCCATCGAATCATTAGACAGTTTACTTGCATCGGTCAGCGTACTTGCTTGCATAATATCTATCCATAGAAAACGATTAATCCAGACAGCAAAAGCTGTAGTGATAAAAGCTTAGTCGCTGGATAACAAAGCTGCCGCTTTCACTAAAGTTACCAACTGCTATCGATATTTTTCTTAATATTCTGAGAATGAAAAGTGTTTGAGACAATGGCTTTTTGGCTGATTTCTTCGCACAATAGCCCCCTGCCTTTTTGAAGTAACCCGAAGAGTTGCCCATGTCTGATTATCCAGCAGTAAGAACACTAATGGGGCCAGGCCCTTCCGATATTCATCCTCGTGTACTACAGGCGTTAGCGCGTCCGACCATTGGCCACTTGGATCCTCAGTTTGTTGCCTTGATGGACAAGGTTAAAGTGCTGCTTCGCTATGCATTCAAAACTGAAAACCCTTTAACTATGGCAGTATCAGCCCCCGGCTCCGCTGGCATGGAAACCTGCTTTACCAACCTGATGGAGCCAGGAGACAAGGTTCTAGTCTGTATTAATGGTGTATTTGGTAAGCGGATGTTGGAAAACGTCACTCGCCTTGGTGGCATTCCAGTGGTACTGGAATTCCCATGGGGTGAAGCCGTTGACCCAGCGAAAGTAGAACAAGCATTAAAAGCCGATTCAGAAATCGCCATCGTCGCTTTTGTTCATGCCGAAACCTCTACCGGTGTTTGCAGTGACCCTAAACCAATTGCTGATTTAGCGCGTCAACATGACTGTTTAACCATCGTCGATACAGTCACTGGTTTGGGTGGTATTGAGCTGGACGTTGATGGTTGGGGATTAGACGCCGTTTATTCCGGCAGCCAAAAGTGCTTGTCCTGTGTGCCGGGTTTATCACCGGTGACCTTCAATGATCGCGCTATCGCTAAGATCAAGGCGCGCACTCACCCTGTGCCAAGTTGGTTTTTAGATTTAACGCTAGTGATGGATTATTGGCTAGATAGCGAAGGTACTGGCGGCAAGCGTGCTTACCATCACACCGCGCCGGTTAACTCAATTTATGCTTTGCATGAATCATTAGTCATGCTGAAAAACGAAGGGCTAGAAAATAGCTGGCAGCGCCATGCAGCAATGCATCAAAAATTGGCGCAAGGCTTGGAAGCACTTGGCCTTGAGTTAATCGTTGATAGCAGTATACGGCTACCGCAGTTAAACCTAGTCAAGATTCCTGAAGGAATTGACGACGCGGCCTTCCGCAAACAATTACTGGAAAAATACAATCTGGAAATTGGCGCAGGACTAGGTGCCTTTGCTGGCAAAGCATGGCGAATTGGTTTGATGGGCTATGCCGCGCGTGAAGAAAATATCCAGCTCTGTTTAGGCGCAATTAAAGAAACACTGGCTGAAATGCGCAGTTAATTTCGCTCAAACCATTTAATGGCCAGTATTGCTGGCCATTTTTTATTTTGGCGCAAAAAATACAACAGGCTCGCTATGAATTTATCAACATCTCTGCTGGAAATTCGCCTTGGCCAAAACCAAAAGCTTTTTGAAATAGACAGCTTAACTGCAATTGATAAGCAAACTGTTTCACAAGTTGAGGTGCATGCATTGGGCCTAGTCGGCGACCAGCAAGCCGAAAGTTTCCATGGTGGTACCGAACGTGCCTTATTACAGTTTGACTGCGATCACTACGCCATATTAAAGCAACAGTTTCCTGAATCAGAAACCTATTTTAAAAATGGTGGCTTTGGTGAAAACTTAGTTGCACAAGGATTTAACGAGCACAATATTTGTATTGGCGATCAAATTTCTATTGGCAGTGTAATACTGGAAGTCAGCCAACCTCGCCAGCCTTGTTTCAAATTAAACTATCGATTTAAGCAGCAATCACTTTCGCAATTTTCCCAAGATAACAGCATCACGGGCTGGTTTTACCGCGTGATTAAACCTGGCGTAATTTCCACCGATGACTCACTAGAGTTAATTGCTCGCCCATTACCCCAATGGACGATTGCTCAAGTTCAGTATTACCTCTACCACGATCTGAAAAACCAAACAGCAATGCAGCAGCTGCTTGAATTGCCACAGCTAGCAAAAGAAACCAAAAGCGTTTTTGAAAAACGCATGCAACGGCAGCAAGTTGAAAACTGGCAAGAACGGTTGGTGGGATAGACTATAAAATTAAAGCTCATAACATAAATAGCTAACCTCAATATGCCATGCTAGCATGCATTTCAGCGGATGCTTTGCTTGTTATTTTCTTACTTTTCAACAAATAACCGGAAAATAACATTCATCATATTGAGGTGCTGTTATGGACCATGGTCACTTTGAAAAATCGGTAACCCAACAAGTTGATTTTGACTATTTAATGTATCACCCAAGGCACACGGCTTTTGGTGAATTACCACTTATTCTATTTCTGCACGGAGCCGGTGAACGCGGCGATGACATTGAATTAGTCAAACAACATGGTCCATTAAAAGAAATTTCAGAAGATGCCGATTTTCCAGCCATCATAGTTGCTCCACAATGCCCTAAAGGAGAATGGTGGAACATTGAAGCCTTGTATCATTTCCTGGAAGGTATCTGCCAGCAATACGCCATCAACAGAAACAAAATCTATGCCACCGGGCTGAGCATGGGAGGTTACGCCTGCTGGCGAATGGCTTGCCGTTATCCTGAATTATTTGCAGCAATAGCACCTGTCTGCGGCGGTGGTGACCCGGAAAGTGCCCACAAGCTGACCCACCTGCCAATCTGGACTTTTCACGGTGCAAAAGATGATCTTGTTCCTTTATCTGAAACCCGGAAAATGGTCGATGCAGTGAAAAAAAATAATAAATTCCGCCAGAATAATATCCTGTTCACTATCTATTCAGAAACAGGCCATGATAGCTGGAGCGAGACTTATGCTAATCCAGAATTGTATAGGTGGATATTGCGGCAGAAAAAAACGATATAGTACTATTGAGTGGCTTTCATTTATAACCTGCACCAAGCATAACTTTAATTACGCTTGGTGCAGGTTATAAAGCCTAACAGGTCATTAGCCGACTAAAGCAAAGAAAAATCCATCTGCTGTAAAATGAAACCATATACATCAGCCTTGGCCTCTAGCCGTTTGCTCGTCGGCGTTCCCGCTCCATGACCAGCATCAGTTTCAATACGAATCAGTTGTGGATTGGTTCCATTACTGTGAGCCTGAAGTGCAGCAGAAAACTTAAAAGAATGTGCAGGAACCACTCGATCATCATGATCAGAAGTCAAAATTAGCGTGGCAGGATAATTTACATCCGAAATAACATTATGTACTGGAGAGTATGCTTTTAAATACTCAAACATTTCCTGACTATCTTCTGCTGTTCCATAGTCATATGACCAACCGGCACCAGCAGTAAAGGTGTGATAACGCAACATATCCAAAACCCCTACCTCAGGAACAACCACTTTAAATAATTCTGGTCGTTGCAGCATTACTGCCGCCACAAGCAAGCCACCATTAGATGCACCATTAATGGCCAAAAAATCACTGTTGGTATATTGCTTATCAATTAAAAATTCTGCCGCTGCAATAAAGTCATCAAAAACATTTTGCTTGTTTAAGCGACAACCCGCATCATGCCATGCTTTACCATACTCACTACCACCACGAAGATTCGCAACCGCATATATCCCCCCTAGTTCAAGCCATGCTGCAATATTGGGATCGAATTCAGGAAGCAAGCTTGCCTGAAAACCACCATAACCATAAAGAATGGTTGGATTCTTCTTGGTTAACTGAGTTTTTTTATGCCGAACAATCGTCATAGGAATACACGTACCATCTTTCGATGGGTAGAATACTTGCTCGGAAAGGTAATCAGTGCCTTTAAATGGCGAAGATGAAGACTTGAATAATTCAATTTCCTGCGTATCAAGATCTAGGCAATAGATTTCTTTTGCCGTAGTGTAGTTGCTAAAGCCAAAGAAGGTTTTTTTCTGATTTTTTTCAGCTGCGAACCCTTCTACAGAACCTAAACCAGGAAGTGCTATGTCCTGAATATAATTGCCTGAAAAATCATATTGCTTTACTCGAGAGCAGACATCGACGACATAATGCGCAAAAAAATATTTACCTGAAATATTGCAATCCATTGCATGATCAGTTTCAGCAATAACCGTTTCCCAATACTCTGGTTGCGATTTATCCGCACGACAGCGTACAACTTTGCCGTTGACAGCATCGAGGTTGGTGTAAAAATAGATCCACCCCTGATCACTTACCAAATACCACACCGAGCTACCTTCATCGGTTACGGCTGCAACCCAGCCATGATCTGGCTGAGATAAATCTTTTATAAAAAGTCGATTACCTGATGTTGTTTTGCACGAATAAGCAAACAGGTAGCGACCATCTTCACTAACTTCAGCAGAAACATATCGACTTTCCTGCTCATCAGTATTGCCAAATACCAGAGTATCTTCTCTGCCACCTAGGAGGTGATAATAAAGCTTGTGCTGATCGTTTTTCACTGAAAAACTATCGTTACAACCCCTGTCATAACGGGAATAATAAAACCCCTTATCTCCAACCCAAGCCAAATCAGAGAACTTACTTTCGATTCCTGTCGAGTTGATGCGCTCTCCACTAGCAACTTCGACAACATAAATCCGGTTCCAGTCACTACCATTTTCAGAAACCTGATATGCCAGATACTTTCCGGTTACAGAGAACTGATAACCAGCAAGTGAAGCGGTTCCATTGGAATTAAACAGATTAGGGTCTAAAAATACTTCTGCTTCCTCAGTTTGGTCTAATGACTGACGATACAAGACACTTTGGTTTTGCAATCCACTATTTTTAAAAAACCAAATATACTTCCCTTTGATAAAAGGAACTTCCAGTCTCTCAAAATCCTGATGTTTTTTCAGCTGCGATTTTATCACCTCACGCCCAGAGAGCTGACCTAATACTGACTTGGTGAACTGATTTTGCTCTTTAACCCAATTTCCAGTCTGCTGACTGCAGTCATCTTCTAACCAGCGATATGGATCGGCAACTTCTGTTGAAAAATACTGGTCAATTTGATCTCCAACATGAGCTTTCGGATATTTAAACTGCTGATTTTTCTTTGTTTTGTACATATACTTACCAGTGCACCCAAAATACAACGCCATAGACTCAAATATTGCGACAATTTTTAGCATTATCCAAGTTTTTATATTTTCAGCAAGCCTTCGGAAACCTCTGTTCACAACGACAGCAGTACCACCATCACTGGTTATTTTCGTCAAGAAAAATGTGAATATTTACAGGGGTAGTAAAGTGCGCCGTGAGTACGCTTGCAAAAACATGCTAAAAAACTACTTGCCTGAATCATAAAAAACGGCGCTGTCACTAGCGCCGTTTCTAACATTAAATAACTGCTCTAGCTTTTAGCTGGTCGGCCATGTAAAAACTCAACCTGGCTCTTTGGCATAGTATGTTTTCTACGAGGAAGAATTTGATTAACAATCATTGCTGTTACACCGGCAGTAACGATTGATGAATGGAAAAACATTTGCGCCATTTGCGGCAATTTAGCAAAGGCATCAGGAACAACCATGGTCATAATGCCCATACCTACAGACACTGCGATAATAATTGACTCCCTGCGGTCAACACCTTCTTGAAGTAAAATTTTAACGCCAGAGCAGGCGATCATGCCAAACAATACAACCAGCGCACCACCCAGAACGGGCTTGGGTAAAAGTTGGAATAACACAACAACAACCGGAAACAATGCGAACAGAATAAATAGACCACCGCAGAAATAACCAATCTTTCGACTTGCTACACCGGAAAGTTGAATCACTCCGTTATTCTGAGAGAAGGTCGCCATTGGAAAGCCACCAAAAATTGCTGCCAATGATGAAATCAAACCATCACACATAATGCCGCCAGATAAACGTGACTCGTATAGCTCACCTTCAACTGGTTGCTCAGAAACTGCTGATGTTGCAGTCAAATCGCCAATCGCTTCAATAACTACCACCAGGAACAGGAAGCTTAATACGAAAAATGCATTCCAGTCCCAGGCAAAGAATCCAAACTTGAACGGTACAGGCAGCATAAACAATGTGTGATCCTGACTTAAAATACTCCAGTCAACTCGTCCCATCATTGCAGCAACAATAAATCCAGCCAAAATACCCAGAACCAAAGCACACATCCGAATCATTGGCCGCTTGTTGGCACTAAATGCAACAATACTAAAGATGACTAAGCCGCCTAATGCCAGATTGATCGGATCACCAAAACTGCCGTCACCCATCGCACCAAAGCCGCCCGCCATATCAATTGCACCGACTTTAATTAATGAAGCACCAATCATTAATACGGTTATTCCAGAAACGGTTGGCGTAATAATGGTTCTCAATAATGGCACCATTCTACCGCCAAGCATTACCAATAACCCACCAACAAAGCTAACACCAAATAATACATTTAATGCAGCTTGCCAGTCTAACCCTTGCTGCTTCATTAAAGAAATTGCTACTGCAATCATCGCACTAGGGAAGGCAAAGCTGACCGCTTGAATACTAAGCATTCCAGAGCCAAGAAAGCCGCCAACGCGGTGAACCTGAATGATAATACCTATACCAGCAAACATAAGGGAAATACTGATCAGATAAGCAACCGCATCAGCCGGAACACCCATAGCTGTGGCAATGATTGCCGGAGGTGCCATAACCGAAATAACCATCGCCAATATATGTTGAACTGCTGCTATTAGAGATTGGCCAAGGGGTGGTTTGTCTTCGAGATGGTAAATCAGTTCCGAATCATTTTGCTCAGCATCCACTGCGTTCGCATCGCTCATGCTCTGAGTGCTTACTGCTTTAGATGTAACAGAATTTTTAACATGATTTTCACTAGACATAAAAGGCTCCTGTCAGCGGCCAATTCGATAAAAATGCCCTATAAATTTGAACATAGCTTCAAATAAACTTCGGGCTAACAGGCATTATGGTCGAGCGATTTTTCAATATACAGCCAAACCAGCAATACCATTTTTTTGCATCGACAACGGCTCAGAAAGTCTGTTTTATTTCTGAAGCTAATTTCAATATATGAGGCCTGACAGATTCATAATTGACCAAAATCAATCTATTATGTGCTGCAATATAAGATGTGACTAGTATAACTAATTCAAGTCAATCTATTCGCTTGCAATAACTTTTAAGGATAGACATCAGAAAAATAATGATAAATATCAACAAAAAACTATCGAAATGATATTGCGAAGATTTGTCACTAACTCTGGCTTAACCCGACAGTTAAAACCATAAGACGCATAGCCTAAGTCAAGAAAAATAGCCATACTAAATCTAACTGCTGTCGCTCATTGGCTTATCAAAAATTACCAAAATAAAAAAGGCCGCCTTTGGGCGACCTCTTAATAACATTACATGGTGAAACTTAAATCGATCACTGACCAGAAATAATTAATTAACCCTAGGACGCTTCTAATTGCAAAACCTTAATTTCTGAAACAATGTATTCCAACAGCTCTTCTTCTGTCATGTGATGCACAGTAGTAAATGGCGATGCTGCTAGCGTATAAAAGTAAAATTTCTTTCCTAAAACCTCACCCAGCATTTCTTGTGAATATTTAATTAATGAATTATGCGCTGGTGAATCTTTAGGCAGTTTATCTGCGGTTTTACCTTCAAAACAGCACCATGAATGAACACCAACCTTGCCACCACGATAGTAAACTCGCTTTTCACCTGCCAAGAATAAATCTACGCCTCCGGAAGCAATGTCACCATTTACTGGCACAATAGTCGTTAGGCCTGCTTCACGAACTAAACGGCCAGTGTAAACATTAATTCGATCATCAACTGAGCCTGAAATATTACGCAGCTCTAATGTAGTTAATTCAGGATTATCTTCGATTAACTGCTTCAGCTTAACATAGCTAGAAACACCAAGATCACCTGTAACAACTGCTACTTCCCCATTTTTTTGCACATCAAAATCTGCACTACCTTTAATCATAAGGCTTGAGTTAAAAACAAGGTTGTAATTGTATGCTGTACCGCTGTTTTCATTAACCGCTTGACCAGAATACTTGTAGTTTTCACCCTCTACAGTGAACATAGCATTCGAGTCAGCCGTAAATTTGATACGAGGCGCACTTACGTCTCCCGTCTCAGCAGATGAAACGATATCATCCGAGCTTAGAATCTGTAGCGGCGGTTCAAAACCCAAAGTGCCTTCACTACCATCATCGAACAGTTCAAAAGTTATAGCTGCCGTTGGCTCTTGAGTTTCTGAATCTGTGACAATCGTAATAACGTTATCCTCAAATCCAAACGTTAGCGTACCAGCTTCAGCGTTATTCTCGAGAAAGCGCAACTCAGTAGAGAATGGACCAATCTCAGTAGAGATGTCGCCAAACTGAAAAGTCACGTCTTCCTGTTGTTGCTTAAAATTAGTTACATATTCTGCTACGTCTTCAGCTTTTAGCGCACCATCATCCATAGGTTCTTCTATAACAGGTTCTTCTTTAACAGGCGTCTCAGTATGATTGTTGCTACCACAAGCCATTAAAAACATTGCAGGCAACAACAGCAAAAAATTGATTTTTTTCATTTAATCTTATTTCCAAACAACCACTCAACATTGGTGCGATACTACTTGGCTATTTATGGAAATGTTACTATTGCTTTGTAATGATTTGTACGCAAAATAATGACAAAAGCCCGCATTTCATCATATTTAATAACAAAAACAATGCGCCAATCACTCGGTTGTCATTGTTAGATTTGGCAGATAAGGGCTTCTTACTCAAGGTTATATTTTTGCAACTGACTGGCTAGCACTTGAGTTAGTTGTACTTTTATCAGACACTTTGAGTAATCCTCAATACTCAGCTAAAAATCATGAAAAAAATGATATTCCCTTCACTTCTCGCTGCATTACTACTGATTGGTAATAGCGCGGCTATAGCCCAAGAAGCGCGCGACCCTGAAGCCGCAACTGGAACAGCTCAAACTGGGCAGCAGATTATCGGCAACAAGCAAATGGTCGCTACGGCTAATCCATATGCAAGCAAGGCTGGCTTTGAAATACTCCAGGCGGGTGGCAGTGCAATTGATGCTGCTATTGCTGTACAAATGGTTTTAACCATGGTCGAGCCACAATCATCAGGCATTGGTGGCGGTTCATTTATGCTGCACTGGCAACAAGATGGCCAGCAACTAACCACTTGGGATGGTCGTGAAACTGCGCCTATGGCCGCAACTTCTGAGCTATTTATTAAGCCCAATGGCGACCCTATGAGCTGGTGGCTTGCCTTAGCTGGTGGTCGCTCAGTTGGTGTTCCGGGTGTGCTTCGTATGTTGGAACAAGCCCATAAAAAGCACGGTAAATTACCTTGGGAACGACTGTTTCAACCAGCCATTCGAGTTGCTGAGAATGGTTTTATCGTCTCAGATCGCTTGAATCAGCTATTAGTAAAACGATTTAACCCAGCAATGGGGCGTTATGATGCCGCTTGGGATTACTTTTTCCCCAACGGCCAAGCAATCACTCCTGGCACTGTTTTGAAAAACCCACCGCTAGCCAACACTTTTAAGCGAATTGCTTTATTAGGTGCCGACGCATTTTATCGCGGAGATATTGCGGTTGATATTGTAAAAACGGTGCATGACGCAAAAGATAACCCCGGTGTTTTAACCGAATCTGATCTTGCCAACTATCAGGCTAAAGAGCGGCCTGCAGTTTGTGGTTATTATCGTAGTTATAAAGTATGTGGCATGGGTATGCCTAGCTCGGGCGGTGCAACCGTCTTGCAAACATTAAAGCTGCTTGAACGCTTCCCTCTAGATAAAACTCAACCATTAGATCCACAAGCTGTGCATTTAATTAGCCAAGCTTCCAAATTGGCATTTGCTGATCGCAATCGTTATATGGCCGATAGTGATTTTGTATCTGTGCCAGTGGAAGGCTTATTGGATGATGACTATATCAATCATCGCTCTAGACTGATTCAAACTACCCAAGATATGGGTAAAGCTAAAGCCGGTCGCCCAGCAGGGGCTTCAATGGATAAAATGACCGGCAAAACGCCTTCACAACCTTCTACCAGTCATTTTTCAATTGTCGATGCTGACGGAAATTCTGTGTCGATGACTACTTCAATCGAAATGGCTTTTGGTTCGACTTTGATGGTTCGTGGCTTTTTACTTAACAATCAATTAACTGACTTTTCTTTCTTAGCTGAAAAAAATGGATTACGCGTTGCCAACCGCGTGCAACCAGGCAAACGGCCTCGCAGCTCAATGTCTCCAATGATGGTATTCGACAAAGACGGACAATTAATGATGGTGATTGGCTCACCTGGCGGCAGCCGGATTATTGGCTATGTTTTAAAAACTATTATTGGGGTAATTGACTGGAATCTGGATATTCAACAGGCTATCAACTTACCGCATTTCATTAACCGCAATGGCGGCACTGATCTAGAAGCAGGCACTGTAGCTGAGCAATTAAAGCCGACACTTGAGCGATTAGGACATAAAGTTAAAATTCGCGATTTAAATAGTGGGCTGCATGGCATAATCATTAAAAACAACCGGCTACATGGTGGTGCTGATATGCGCCGTGAAGGCATGGTGTTGGCCGAATAACCTTTCTTCTATTTTAGATTTTGCTTTATCGCTCTATAAAAATGCCGGCATTAATTATATTTAATGCCGGCATTTTCTTGAATATCAGCCTGCCGATATTTAACCGCCACCTGAATTCATCCACTCCAATGTTGCTTGTCGGCTCTCATCGGTGATTTTTTTTACCACCGGGTTTGCCATTGTCGCTTCATACCAACGAGAAACCTTCGGCCCCAATACTACTTCGCGGCCAAACAATGGAAATAATATTTCAGCTAAAACGATAGTCGCAGGAAAGGCACAGTCTGCGTAGCCAATCGTTTCGTCAACCATGAACGGCGTTGGCTCAAATAACTCTTCCAGCTTTTGCAAGCGCTGCTCAAATTTATCTAAGTGATCATCGAGTTCAGATTGCACTCTGGTTGCCGGATCACAATGGGCAAAAGTTCGACGTAAATGAGGTTCTAACCAAATATCATGATAACGCGCTAAAAAACGATGCAATGCTCTTTTATGCGGATCACTACCCAACAAGCTGTTTTGCGGAAACTTGTCTTCAAGATATTCCATAATCACATCAGATTCTGAAATATATTGGTCTTCAATTTGAATCGCCGGAATTGTACCCAAAGGGACATATTGCATATATTCAGGCGTGCTATAGCCACCTGGAGGTGGGCTGGCCTGATAGTCAATCCCTTTCAGCTCCAGTGCAATACGCACTTTGGCACTGTAACTACTGACCGGTAGAGAGAATAATTCCATAAATACTCCAAAACTTTTTTCATTACAGTGCTTTTGGTTTTAGCACTATAGTCAGGACTAACAACCAAAGGCATTTAGCTAGGCTTTATATTTACTGATCAAAGCCTAACTTAACTTGAGCACCCGTCGCGCTCAAATAATAGCCACATTCAGATCATCGGAAATTGCTCAAATTTTTTAACTGAGGCCCCGAAAGCTACACTTGCGCCGAGCGATCAAGTTCAACTGCCTTGTAAGGCAGCATAGCAAGCCAGAATGGCTATAGACCACCGCTTATCCTGTTAATTCATTAAAATCATCCGAAACAGAATGGAATCTTTTAAGGTAGGATCTATCAAAAGGATTCGAACGTTCTAGCATGCTCCGTATACCGGATGGCTTGCCAAATAAGCGCTAGTCAACCCTGTTAATTCATCGACTCAATAGCCAAAAGCCTTCATATGACTCATAGCAATACTTTTCAAGACTGGAAAACCAAAGCCTTAAAGATTCAACCGCTTGGTCTGGCTTATATTAATGGTCAATATCAGCCTGCAATATCCAACCAAAAATTTGATGCTTTTTCACCGCGAGACGGACAAAAACTGGCTGAAATTACTAGCTGCCAAACTGAAGATGTTAATTTAGCAGTAAATGCTGCACGACAAGCTTTTAAAAATGGTATTTGGTCAAGAACCAGCGCTAAACAACGCAAGCAAGTGTTATTAAAATTTGCTGATTTAATTGAGCAGCATTCACAGGAATTGGCACTGCTGGAAAGTCTCGAAATGGGCATGACGATTAGCGACAGCGTCAATATGAACTTGCCGGGTGCTATTGAATGTATGCGCTGGTTTGCTGAGTTAGCAGACAAACGTTATGACGAAATCGCACCGACTTCGCCCAATGCAATCACTCGAATTCACCGGGTTCCAGTTGGAGTAGTCGCTGCCATTGTACCTTGGAACTACCCGTTGATGATGGCTTGCTGGAAAATTGCCCCAGCATTAGCCACCGGTAATTCGGTAATCCTAAAGCCTGCGGAACAATCTTCTTTAACTGCGATTAAGTTAGGTGAGTTATCCAAGTTAGCCGGTATCCCAGATGGCGTTTTCAACGTATTGCCCGGCCCAGGTCATATCACCGGTAAAGCGCTGGGGCTGCACATGGATGTCGATGCCATTGCATTTACCGGCTCAACCGATGTCGGCAAACTGTTTATGCAATATTCAGGGCAATCTAACCTGAAACGAATCAGTCTGGAATGCGGCGGAAAAACTCCGAATATCGTGTTAGCCGATTGCGACAACTTGGATGCTGCAGCCGATGCAATTGTATTAGGTGCTTTTGGTAATCAGGGGCAAATTTGTAATGCTGGATCACGATTAATTGTTGAACGTTCGATTCGTGATCAATTAATTGAAAAAATACTAGCAAAAGCCAAAACTGAAAAGCCCGGCGATCCGTTAGACCCACAAAGCAAGCTGGGGCCATTGGTTGATGAAAGTCAGCTGTCTAGAGTAATCGGTTATATCGATGTTGGAAAACAGCAAGGCGCAACACTATTATGTGGCGGCGAACGTATCACTCCAGTCGATGGTGGCAGTTATTTACAGCCGGCTATTTTTGACCAAGTATCTCCTGAAATGAGCATTGCTAAAGAAGAAATTTTTGGCCCGGTACTTTCGGTAATTACTGTTGATAATATCGACCAAGCAATCGAAGTGGCCAACAATACTATTTACGGTTTAGGCGCTGCAGTTTGGACTATCAATTTAAAGAAGATGGAACGAGTTGCCGCCGAAGTACAAGCCGGTGTGATTTGGGTGAATAGCCATGACCATGGCGACATCAGCTCTCCGGTTGGTGGTTTTAAACAGTCTGGTTTTGGTCGCGATAAATCAATTCATGCAATGGAAAAATACACCGAATATAAAACGGTATGGATTAATTTGGCGGATTAACTGCAAAATTTAATAAAATTGCACACATCAGAGTTGGCGAATTGTCAGCTCTGAGCCTGATTGTTTTTCTCGATGCGATGCGATGCACTGGCACTACCTCACCTTTTAACTTTTAACTTTTAACTTTTAACTTTTAACTCTAAAACTAACCCTATCATTTAATTAGAAAGAAAATCTAGAAATGATATCCAAATATTATCAGTAATTTAGTTTACTGATAGACCAATATTACTTTCAACGAATCGACTGACAATCGCCCAACCCTTCCAATAAATCACCCGTTTATCACTCATTGAAAAGCTTGTCTTATGGCGATAAAAACGCTGATCTATAATAAATCGCTAACAAAGACTACTTTGTGCTAAGCATTTTATCTATCGTCATTTTTTGTTGTCTTTATTTATCAGGGCGTAGGAACTAATAACACGCCTATTTTTCGAGATTTAATCGATACCGAGTAGATTAGATAAGCACAACATTATTTGACTCTTACCTTGTCAAAAGAGGGTGCTAGAGCCCTTCTAATAGTCAGTGGCCTAAATTTTAAATTATTCCAGATATTATAGGTTTGATGAGCACCAGAGAAACCAGACTATCTAGCGATACGCTCTAAAAGCGTTTGGTTGCGCTAAAGGCTTACCAAACTATGCAACATAAAGTTCAGTGCCCCTGGAAACAAGGTATTTATTTTATTCCGCAATCCTTACTAAAGCTGCACCAGATGTTCCGGAGGACAGTTTGAAATATATAAAATCATTCTATTTGCTTGCCAGTTTCGTTCTAATTTCATGCCATAATGGTAATGATTCTCCTCACCCTCCTCTTCGCTCCCAATTGTGCGGCGATGATAATACTTGCCAAGTGGCCAGTGTTGCTCGATCAAGAATTTCAAGTGCTTGGACTCTTGATGGTGGTTCTCTAACTGAAACTAGGCTGAAACTGCTCTCACTTGACAATTTTGGCCCTCAAGGAACATCACGTAAAACTATTAATATTATTGATAGTGATGAAACTTTTACATTAGAGAGTCTGCGAAACTTCGATTTGCTATTCATTGGCTATTGGGACGAAAGGGCCGAAAACTATTTAACAACTGAAGAACTAAATGCAATGACTAGCTGGGTTATGGAAGGTGGTCGACTGATAATTACTTGCGACTCTACTGGCTTTGACGCGACCTGCAGTCATTTTGGTTACCCTGTTACAGCCGCAAATTTTAATTTTGCAGTGCCAGCTTTAGACCAATCATTGCATCCAGTATTAAATGGTTTATTTAATGCTAAAGACATAAACAATGCCTCTATTGCATTAACAGAAATTCGTACTTCTAGTAGTAAGTCATTCTTCGCCAATACCGATAACACAACCATTCTTGGTTACACTTTACCCATAGCAGATTCTGGTCAAGCAACCATCATGGAGCACAAGTTGGGCAGTGGTATCGTTATGCTGCTTGGAGATGTTGATTATGTGTCAGATATTACATTAAGTCATGGCGAGACAATAAATTCTAATAATCAAAATGATATATTTATGGCAAATTTGTTTGATTACATGCTTTCTAGTCAGTAAGTTTTATTCAACATTCGACATAGCAAAAAGGCTGATAAACTCAGCCTTTTTCATTTTACAAATTAATTAAAGCTTACCCCAACCACCGCCTCCCGGTGTATTGATTTGCAAACTTTCCCCAACTTGTAAATCTACAGAGCATCGGCCTGATAAAGATTCTTTTATTCCATCGATAATTTTCCAGTTAACTCCCGGTAAACCGTCGCTGCCACCTACTAAACCATGTGGTGCGATATCTCGCCGCTCTGTCATCAAACTAGCATGTACTGGCTGGGTAAACTCTAATGTGCGCGTTAAGCCATCACCACCTTTATGAACACCTTGACCGCCTGAATGTTTGCGATAGCCAAACTGACGCAAAATAACCGGACAGCGCCTTTCAAGTACTTCAGGGTCGGCCAAGCGAGTATTGGTCATATGAGTATGAACACCATCAGCACCTGCTTGATTTTCACTGGCACCCGAACCGCCGCCGAGCGTTTCATAATAACCAAAATCTGCATTACCAAAAGCCAAATTATTCATACAACCGCAGCTATCCGCTGCGGCATTAAACGCTTGAAATAACACATCAACAATGCGTTGTGATGTGGTGACATTACCACCGGCCACTGCCGCTCCAGCACCGGGGGATAGAATGCTATTTTCCCTGAAACATAATTCCAGTGGTGCTAGAAAGCCTTCATTTAATGGCAGGCTTTGCTGGCATAACACTCGTAATACATACATTACCGCCGAGCGAGTGACCGCCTGGGGAGTATTCTGATTTCCAGCTTGTTGATCGCTAGATCCTGAAAAATCAAAGCGCGCTCTTGGCTGCTTATCTGGTGCCAGATAAACTTCAATTTCAACTGATATCTCAGAATCGTCATCAAGAAAATCTTTCGCCGCGATCTTTTTACCTAACCAAGGCTTTAAAAAGTTTTCAACTGCTTGCTGGCTAATTTTCTGAATTTGCGCCATCGCCGATAGCACTGTCAATTCACCCTGCTCTTTCATTAATTGCTGAATTAATTGACTACCTTTTCGGTCTGCTGCAGCTTGAGCTTGTAAATCTGAGATGTTTTCAGCAATTTTTCTGGCACCACTTTTTTTCAATATTGATACAAATGTCTGCTGGTCAAATACACCCTGTTTGATAATTCTTACTGGCTCAAATCTCGCACCTTCTTGATCAATCGATGTCGAAAATGCCGGCATTGAACCGGGCACTATGCCGCCAATATCTGCATGGTGGCCTCGGCTTGCAGTAAAAAATGATAATTCGTTGTCAATAAAAACAGGGGTTACTGTGGTTAAATCTGGCAAATGCGATCCACCAAAGCACGGATCATTCACCAGCACACAGTCATCTGCTTTTAATTGATCACCAAGCTGTTTAATAACCGCTTTAACGCAACTAGACATTGCACCTAAATGCACCGGCACATGCGGTGCATTGGCCACTAAGCTGCCTTTCCTATCGAATAATGCACAGGAAAAATCTAACCGTTCTCGGATATTAACCGAAACGGATGTGCGTCGAAGCATCTCACCCATTTGATTGGCAATCGAGCTAAAGCGATGTTGAAAAATAGATAGCTGAGCAGGATCTAGAGTGATTTCTTGCAGACTAGATTGTTTATCTAATTGCTTAATCGATTGTTTGTTTTGTAAATTAATATCGATCCACAAATGGCCGTCATTTTTTCTTTTCGCATTACAGCCCGGTTCAATTACCACTGTTGCAGTGCCAATCATCACCAATGCTGGGCCAGTAATAACTTGGTCGATAATTAAATTATCTAAATCATAAACTGGCGTATCAAACCAGTCGCCGCTGAAGCAACTCTGCACTTCAGCTTTAGCTTGATGATTACCTGAAACAATCGGCTCAAGCTGCTGAGACTTTCCGCCTGATGTTGCTAACAACCGGGCTTCTTCAACTTCCAGCGGCCGTGAAGGGTCAACATGACCAAACCTTTGCTGATGAAGCTGTGTAAAAGATTGTTGCCATTGCATGACCGACCAATCTAATTGGCCAATCACTTCTAGCGTGGTAACTGAACCTTGCAAACGAATACTTAATGAATATTCCAGCCGTTCAACTTCAGCCGAAATTTGCTGCATTTCTCTATTTGCTTGCTGCTGCATGGTAGAAAATGCAGCAATAATTGTTTTCACATAATCATCATTCAGCAAACCGCCCATAGGGGTTAAATAACGGCGAGATACTTCTGCAAATGAAAGCCCAACTGCCGATAAAACGCCACCGAATCTATGTACCACAACCTGATTAATTCCCAACTTGCTTGCAACGGCTACTGCATGCTGTGGGCCAGCACCACCAAAGGCTGCTAATAAATGCTGTCGAACATCATAACCTTGCGCCACCGACACTTCGCGCACTGGAGCTGCCATATTTTCGTTGGCAATATCTAAAAAATCACTAGCAAGTTGCTCGATCGTTTTTTCAGCCAGACCTTTATCGATTAGATCTAGGTTGACTTGTTTTAGTAATTGCTTAAATGCAACACGACTACTTTTTACATCTAATGGTAAGTTTTCATTTTCACCAAAAATAGCAGGGAAGAAATCAGCTTGAATTCTACCCAACACTAGGTTGGCATCAGTCACCGTTAAATAACCATTTTTGCGATAACACACCGGTCCTGGGTGGGCACCTGCACTTTCTGGGCCGGTGTGTAGCAGGCCATTACGATAAAAAAGGCGTGAACCACCACCTGCAGCAACCGTTTTTATATCCAGCCTTGGTGCAGCCGTTGCGATACCAGCAATTTCATTTTCAAAGCTGATTTCAAAATGGCCATCAAAACGAGAAACGTCAGTACTGGTGCCGCCCATATCAAAACCTATTAACGGTTTTTTAACAATTTGAGCTGCGTACAATGATGCGTAACCAACCACGCCACCTGCTGGGCCTGACAATACCGCCCCGGCCCCACCAAAATCTTTCGCTGCAGTTAAACCACCATCCGATTGCATTAACCAAAGCGGTGCTTCAACTTGGCCAAGGCTTTTGGCAAATCCTTGTAAGTATTGATGTGTGACTGGGGTTAGATAAGCATCCATCACCGTGGTATTGCCTCGTGGCAACAACTTGCGAACTGGCAACACTTGATGAGACAAGCTGATTTGAGAAAAACCCATTTTCTTGGCAATTTTTCCCACTAATAATTCATGGTCACTGTAGGCATGAGCATGCATAAATAGCACTGCGATGCTTTCAAAACCGGCCTGTTTAATTTTGGTTAACTGTTGAATAATTTGCTGTTGATCTGCTGCTTTCTCAACCAGATAACGCGTTTGCTCACCATCATTGCTGGCCAGTATCCGCTCATCAATTGCAAATACTGCATCAAACAAGTTACTCGGTAGCTGAATATCTAAAGCAAAAATATCCGGCCGAGCCTGACTGGCGATCGATAAAACATCTTCTAACCCAGCAGTGGTCAATAACGCACAGCGCTGACCTTTTCGCTCCAGCAGTGCATTGGTGGCAACGGTGGTTCCCATGCGAATGCTTTTGATATTTTCTAACGCACTTGCAGCCAATCCAAAATTTTGTAAAGTGCGCCGAATCCCTTCTGAAGGTGCATCTGGATAGTTATCGGGATCTTCAGAAAGTAATTTGAAAACCTGTTCCTGATGCCCCATCCGAGCATAAACATCAGTAAAGGTGCCGCCACGGTCGATGGAGATTTCAATTAATGGTTGGGCGCTCTTGGCACTTTGGATATTGTTATTCATCTGCTTCAAACCAACTTTGTCTATCCGCTACAGCAAGTAGCATCAGCTTATCTTTCCACAGGAAAATTACAATTCCGCGAAGCTGAACACTTTGCATCTCAGTAAAACCGAGTCAGATCACAGCCATGCAATCGCCAAGCAAGCTAGATTCAATGCAAAGTAATAGTTGGTTCGCATGCTCTTATTTGTCACCGGAATATCAATGACTTGGATCGAGAATTCACATAACCGCTCCAATGCGCTTTTTCAAGTGCATTACACAAATTTCATCAACCGGTATCGCAGGTCAATACTAGCTTTGAAACTGGTTTTACTTGGCTTATTAATGAATGGTTGCTCTTCGCCTGAACAACACTTTAATAGCGAAATAGTTATTGCTGCTGAGCCAGATTTGGTTTGGAGCTCACTAACCAATAAACAAGACAACCAACAATGGAAGCCTTGGTTTAGCCAGTTAGATGGCGAGCTTAAACAAGGTACTGAAATATTAATTAGCTATTCAGATTCCGCCAATCAATCAGAAGATATTGTCGCTTATACAGCGACCGTAGTTAAACTATTACCCAAACAACAACTGGTTTTAGAATATCAGGCAAGTACTTTTATCAATGCTCGCTATCAGATCAATATCCATCGGTTACCTGACGGCTCCTCCCAGTTCATTCAACAGAATACCTTGTCGGGGCTAGGTGTTGTTTTTACAGAAAGCACTCAACTATCAGATAAACTAGCCAGCACCAGCGTTGCACTAAAAAAATTTACCGAACAAAAAGCTTACATGATTTGTCTTGATCAAAAATACCTTGCTTATTTAGATATAGAAATCGCTTGGATAAAGAAAAAATCAGATCTAGTATCCAACCTATTACCCAAATATAGTGATTTGATTGTGAAGCAAAATGAAATTGCTAGCCGGCTGATTGAACAAAAGCGCCTAGCCTATCTCTGGTTCAAAAAAAATATGCCACATAGAATTTATACTTCAAAAACGCTCGATAAATGGTTAAACATCGGCCCAGTAGCCGACGTACAAATATCGGCATCTGATAATGAATATTCTGATTTGCTAGATAAAATCCGTATCGATCGTAAAACACCACCACCAAAACGCGGTGCTTGGATGATCAGAGAAGAAAGGGAAACAGTCTGGCCAACTAATGAATACAAGGCTTTATTCAAACAACATGCATTATTATTAGAGGCTACTAACATGAAAAACTGCACCCAGCCTAAGCACTTTAATGCTTGAGAAGCTTGCCGACAATTGATTGGCTATAAATCAATTAAAACAGCATTCCTCTTTCTTTTTTATTTTTAAAACTTAGTTGCTTTCGCAATAAACTAATAATTATTTCAGGCGATTTGTTTTCTGAATAAGAACGTTCGATATATCGATCCATTTTCTTCCATCGCTCTTGACCAAGTTCGGTTGGCTTCACCTGCAAATCTTTCAATATAATTGACCTAAAATTATTCAACCCACTATCAAACAAACAGATTTTACCAGCAACATGTTGCGCTTCAAGCTGTTCCATTTCGGCTTCAGACATTTCTACTGGTGGCAACTCAACCGCTGAGTAAGCATCAGGTTTTCCCACAGTAGCACTCAACTTTAAAATTTGGCTTGCTGTTGCAGTTTGTTGCTCCATATTTTTATTTGAGCGTTCCCATTCTTGCTGCCATTGTTTCAAATAACGCCCTTTAACTTTTTCGACTGCATCTAAAAAAATCCTGCCTTGTTCATCTTTTAAATTCTTTGCGCACTCTTTTTTTATTTCTTTAATCCGTTCTTGATAATAGCGTTTTACATCATCCTCTCGACGCTTCATTCTTCTATTTGAAGAATAAAGATAAAATGTCATTATTATGCTTGTACCAAGCAACAAAACTAGAAAACCCATTACCTTTTTCCTCTTCGAATACTTACTAGCCAACAACTATCAATAAATTATTTTTATAGCCCTATAAATAACATAGATAGTCAAATGCATAGCAAGCGATATTCTTTGATAAAAAAAGAACAGCGTAGAGAAACAACAGCTGGGCGGTAGTTAACTTAACAAACGGAACAATATGATTTTTTTTCATTAAAAAGGAACTGACAACCTCTAACTCTTGCTTGAATGTTTCATAATGCGTAAATTGCAAAGTCGCTGTAAGTTAATGATGATTGATTATGTCTAATTTGAGTGAACCTGATATTTTTGAAGCAAACCCTTCATATAAGGCAAATGAAATTTACAACGAACTAGAACAAGCTGGTTTCCCTGATTACGAATACAGAGTATTGAATGATGCTCGTCACTTATACTTTCAGGCCTCTATAGAAAACAATCACTTACTATTAACTGAAGGGACTAACGCACTAGGTGGCTGTGCCTTTTTATTTGGCGGTCATGTAGAAGTTGAAGATAGCGGTTTATTTTATGCGACTTGGCAAAGTTATGTTCTGACAAACAAAGTTCGAGGTGCTTGTCGTGATGGTCAGTCATCCCATCACTCAGACCGATCTCAATATGAAGTAGTGTTACCTAACATGGGATGTATGCTATTTGGTATCCGTGATAGCAGGACTTGGTTTCAAGCTGAACGTCACGCATTTAGTACTGGTTTATTAGACAAGGTCGCACACTTGGGAGATTGGCTACAGCATAAAAAAAGTGGCAATCGTCAAGTAGGACCGAAAGGTTTCTCTGGATTTTCTGAAAAGCTAGATACTCAATTAGTAGTTAAAAACCCACCATCGCCATGGAGCGACTACCTGAAATAAGCAACTATAACTGCAAAAAAAAAAAAAAAAAAAACGGCTGCACTCCCGCGAAGAAACAGCCAGTTTAAATTTAGTATTTACCCTGCCTCACCAATAATATAACTAGCAGTACCCGTTGCAATTAGCTGCTCTTTTTCGTTTTTCATTTCCATACGGCAGACTACCAGTTTACTACCAGCTCGAATTACTTTAGCTGTTGCTATGAATTTCTCACCGCGACCCGGGCGAAGGTAATCCACTCGCATATCAATCGTGGCAAATTTTGCCAGTCGCATTAAATGCTCTTCATTGACTGTACCTTCTTCATTAACCATTCGTCCCATGTCATGAGCCATGCCCAATAAACCACCTGTGACATCTAATACAGATGCAGTCACTCCGCCATGCAATATCCCCATGGTATAGTTACCAATCAGCTTGTCGCTCATTGGCAGCTCCATTTCAATGCTATTGGCATCCAGATGATTGACCCTTAGCCCGATCAATTGATGAAATGGGATAGTTTCGGTGAAGCTCAGCGCAAGATTGTCCAAAACCTGCTCAAGGGTGTGTGTCATTTGACTACTCCAGTTTTACTTGTTGTTGTTCGAAGGCATAATGTGAGTATATCCGCAACAGAATCAAGGTTGATCCATGATCACCTATCATATTTTGCTGCATCCTACATCGAATGCTGCCCCGTCACACCCTGTGTTGCAAGGAGTTAACTGTGGCCCGAATTTTGACCGATCGTAGCTGGCCAGCCAGCCGTCCACGCCGCATGCGTGCTGACGATTTTTCCCGCCGCTTAATGCGTGAAAACCAGATAACCGTTGATGATTTGATCTATCCGGTATTTGTTCTGGAAGGCGAACAGCGACTCGAAGCGATACCTTCAATGCCTGGTGTTGAAAGAAAAAGTATCGATTTATTACTAGAAGAAGCAGCAGAATTGGTTGAACTCGGCGTGCCTGCGGTTGCATTATTTCCAGTCACACCGTCAGAAGCCAAAAGTGAAATGGCCGAAGCATCTTACGATCCCAATGGGTTGGCCCAGCGTGCAGTTCGTGCATTAAAGGCGAAATTTCCTCAGCTGGGTGTGATTACTGATGTTGCATTAGATCCGTTTACCATTCACGGTCAAGACGGCTTAATGAATCAAGACAACTACATCATCAATGATGAAACGGTAGAAGTTCTGGTAAAACAAGCGCTATCCCATGCCGATGCCGGTGCTGATATTGTGGCGCCATCAGACATGATGGATGGCCGCATCGGAGCAATCCGCGAAGCATTGGAAGCAGCAGGTCATCGCAATGTGCGAATTTTGTCTTACGCGGCAAAATATGCATCTAGCTACTACGGCCCCTTCCGTGATGCGGTTGGCTCCGCAGGTAATTTAGCTGGCGCGAACAAATACAGTTATCAGATGGACCCTGCCAATTCTGACGAAGCACTTCAGGAAGTCGCCATGGACCTGCAAGAAGGCGCAGATATGGTAATGGTTAAACCGGGCATGCCGTACCTAGACATTATTCGCCGAGTTAAAGATGAATTTGGCGTGCCCACTTTTGCCTATCAAGTGAGCGGCGAATATGCGATGCATAAAGCAGCTTTTGCTAATGGCTGGTTAGATGAAAAATCTGTAGTGATGGAATCACTGGTTTCATTCAAGCGTGCCGGCTGTGATGGCATTTTGACTTATTTCGCCAAAGATGTTGCTCGTTGGCTGAAACAGGGATAAAACCCCCAGCAGGCAAAAAATTCATACGTTAAAATAATACTAAATAGAGCCAGGTGGGCCATGGATCCAATTGATTTGCACAGCACAGAGCTATTCATTAATCGGGAATTGAGCCTGCTGGAATTTAATCGTCGAGTGCTTGAATTAGCACTCGACGAAAGCCTGCCCTTAATGGAAAGGGTTAAATTTCTGGCAATATGCTCTAGTAACCTTGATGAATTTTTTGAAGTTCGAGTTTCAGGCCTTAAGCAGCAAATCATTACCAATACTCAAAAAATTGGTGCTGATGGCATGCCACCCGAAGAAACATTGCAGAAAGTCAGCGACACCTGCCATACATTGGTCAGCGAGCAGTACCTAGCGCTAAATGAAGTACTACTCCCGCTACTCGAAAAAGAAAACATTCATTTTGTTCGTCGCCGTGACTGGACCGAACAACAAACAGAATGGATCAAGAGTTACTTCACACGACAGGTTTTACCGGTAGTCACTCCTATTGGGCTGGATCCATCTCACCCATTTCCGCGAGTGGTCAATAAAAGTCTGAACTTCATGATGTCGCTGGAAGGTAAAGATGCTTTCGGTCGTGACTCAGGACTGGCTATAGTCCATGCGCCTCGCTCGCTACCTCGCGCGGTTCGTTTGCCAGATGAAGTCAGCGGCGGCGGTGATCGCTTTGTCTTTTTATCTTCGGTGATTCACGCTTTTGCCGATGATTTATTCCACGGCATGAAGGTCAACGGCTGTTATCAGTTCCGGGTTACCCGAAATAGCGACCTGTTCGTTGATGAAGACTCAATTGATAACATTGCTCACGCCCTACGCGGTGAATTAGCACAGCGCCATTATGGTGACGCGGTACGTCTGGAGGTCGCAGATAACTGCCCGCCAGAAATTTCTGATTACCTGATGAGCAAATACAACCTAAGTCGAGTCGACCTTTATCAGGTAGAGGGGCCAGTTAACCTGTCTCGTCTAATGCCTGTGATCGATATGATGTCTCGCCCGGACCTAAAATATCCAGCACTGCACCAGTCGATGCCGCAACCGCTAGATCGTCGAGATAATATTTTCAAGGCGATTCAAAAGCAGGACATCTGGCTTTATCACCCTTATCACAGCTTTAATCCGGTGGTGCAATTGCTGCGGCAAGCGGCTCGTGATCCAGAAGTCTTAGCAATCAAACAAACGGTGTATCGGACGGGTTCTGACTCAGCAATTGTAAAGGCCTTGGTTGAAGCAGCAAGAGCTGGCAAGGAAGTGACTGCTGTTATCGAAGTTCGAGCACGCTTTGATGAAGCCGATAACATCCGACTGGCTGACAAACTACATGAAGCCGGTGCGATGGTGGTTTATGGCGTTTCTAACCATAAAACCCACGCCAAAATGATGATGGTAGTTCGCCGTGAAGGCGATAAATTACGCCGCTATGTCCACCTGGGAACTGGCAATTATCACACTAGTACCGCCAAGTTATACACAGATGTCGGCTTAATGAGTTGCGACGAGCAACTCGGCGAAGATATGCATTATGTTTTCCAGACATTAACCGGCATGGGTAAGGCAACTCGCCTCAAGAAGCTCTATAGCGCGCCTTTTACCTTGCACAAACAGTTCAGCCGACTAATTGATACAGAAACCGAAAATGCCCTTAACGGCAAAACGGGTAAAATTATCGCTAAGATGAATCAGCTGACAGATAAGCGAATGATTCAATCTTTATACAAGGCCTCTCAAGCCGGTGTAAAAATTGATTTGATTGTTCGGGGTATTTGCAGCCTTCGCCCAGGTATTGAAGGTGTTTCTGAAAATATCACCGTGCGCTCAATTGCCGGTCGTTTTCTAGAGCACACTCGAATTTATTATTTCCATAATGATGGAAAACCTTTGGTCTACGCCTCCAGCGCCGATTGGATGGAACGAAATTTCTATCGACGAATAGAAATCTTATTTCCTTTTGAAAACCAGAGAATTTCAGAAAAGATCATTCGCTTTGGTTTAACGCCATTCTTGGCCGATAACTGTATGAGTTGGGTACTTCAACCTGATGGTAGTTATGTTAGAAATCAACCTAATGAAAGTGAAGAGCGGATGTCAGCTCAAGACTATCTGATTAAAAAACTGGCTGGTTAATCCTTGCACTAAAAAATCAAAGCCACGTTTAATCAAACGTGGCTTTTTTATTTATAGAGATATCCTGTATTTCGCATGGAGGCTGGATGCCGTTACGATCTGCAGATTTTCTAATTCACTTAAGCAAATCTGCACACTTTGTGAGTATTGATAAATTTGCTTGCCCAGCCTGTTTTGGCTGGGCAAGATAAACACAGAAGATTTACCGCGAGCACCATATGCCTAGCCAATCCACTACATTTATTGCTATGACCAACAACCGCACACACTACCGGCCTGATAACAATGCACCTGTTAGTGGCAGCTGGCTCAAGCCAATCTTATTTTTAGGCTGCCTGCTTTTTAGTGCCATCCCCGTTATTTCACTTGCTGCGACCGCTTCAAATAAACCCGCTGTGATTGAAAATCCTGTACCAGAAAAACCACTAATTAGCGCCGAACAAAAACAGCAAATTGCTAGTTTACTGCAAGCAGCACGAGCAGACGTTAAAGCTGTTCGCTTGACTAGCCCTCGTGGCAGAAATGCACTGGAAAAATATCGTCAAGTTTTAAAATTACAGCCAGAAAATAATAAAGCCTTGCAAGGCATCCGACAGATTGCCATGAAATATTTCATTCTGGCCGCTTCAGCTTGGCCAAAATCACCGGCAAAAACCGATGGCTATATAGAAGCAGCACAAACATTAGTGCCCGGCATTCAATTACCAGAAAAGCTGGCAAATAAACTGAGTTTTTCCGACAAGCTCGGCAAAGATAAAAATGGCAAAGACATTCTTGCACCAGAAATGATTCGACTGCCGCCTGGTGTTCTGGTCATTCCCGTTATTGGACAACCAGACCGTGTTGTCACCCTACCCTCTTTTGCGATTAGCCGGCGCGAAGTCAGTCGTAATCAATGGTTTGAATTTGCTAGGGCGACCCAGCAAGAAATGCCCAGCTGTTTCAAACAGGTATCCAGCAAATTACCGATCACCTGCATCTCCCAGGCTGAAGCAATGGCTTACGCCAACTGGCTAAGTAAAAAAACTGGAGAAGTTTATCGACTGCCCAGCGAGTCAGAATGGATTTATGCCGCTAGCGCTGGAATTCATCAAAAATTTTGGTGGGGTGATAAGTTCAAAACAGGCCTAGCGGTATGTAACGGCTGCAAAGTGCCAGCAACAGATCGTCACCCTGCAGTAGCGGGGCATTTAAAATACAACCAGTTCGGCATTTTCAACATGCCGGGTAATGTTCGGGAATGGACCAATGATTGTTGGCATAACCAGCTTGATCGGTTGCCGGAAGATGGCAAGCCATGGAATTTTCGTTGTGAGATGACCATGACCGTAGTTCGAGGCGGGTCATGGCAAACCGCACCAGCAACTACTCGCCAGCTATACAGAAGCTTGGCAGTTCCTACCAGCAAACAAGCAGATATCGGGATTCGTCTGGTACAAGTGTTGTAGATTTTATCTCTGCTGCATTTAATCAAAAATAGAAAAAGCTGCAGATTTTTTGAATCAGATTTGTGTTCTGGTTCGAGAACTGGTGCAATGTGTAGCACTGGGTCACATCGCGGTTGTGGCTGTTTTTCATCCTGATAAAGGAAAACCAAATGCTTTTAATTGGAAACAACTCGGTCGTCAGCATCGATTACAAATTAACTTTAGAATCTGGCGAAGTAGTTGACCAATCACCAGAAGGCGAGCCTTTAGTTTATCTGCACGGCGCTAGCAACATTATTCCTGGTTTAGAAGAAGCCTTAGTTGGTAAAACCGATGGCGCAGAGTTGACGGTTAATGTTGCACCTGAAAAGGCGTATGGCGAGCGTCATGAAGAAGGTGTTCAGGTTGTACCTCGTGAAGCTTTCCAAGGTGTTGACCAAATTGAGCCAGGCATGCAATTTCAAGCAGAAGGCCCTCAAGGTCCACAGATGATTATGGTTGTTGCAATTGAAGGTGATGAAGTCACCGTTGATGCAAACCATCCTTTATCTGGCAAGACCCTGACTTTTGAAGTGAAGGTTTTAAGTGTTCGCGAAGCGACTGCTGAAGAAATCGAGCACGGCCACGCTCACTAATCTGAATTCAGATTAACCGATAGCATTCAAAAAGTTATTGGAAATGGCTAAAAAGTGACAATCCGCAATCAATCTATCAGAAATTTAGAGGTAGATTGGATCTGCATATTTATGTCGCTTGATGCGTTTTAGTTGCATCGAACGTTAAAAAAAAGCCGATCTTATGATCGGCTTTTTTGTACCCGGCCACTAATCAAGCCGGTTGATGCAAATAACAAACGTGTTATTAAGCTATTGGAATTGGTTGCCAAACCGGCAAAATATGAGAATATGTTCATATAGCTTGGTTCGTAATCATCAGTCAAACTGCGCTTAGTAGTAGCGATCATCGCTTGACAGTGGCAGAATCCGTTGCAGTAAGTGCCCGAATCGTGAACAAAAGAAACAACAGCCCATCGTGGCAAAGTTGTCAGGGTACGGCTCCATGAGAGTCATATGTTAGATAGACAGGAGATAGCGTTGAATAACTATACTCAACCGGGTGAGCAACAGCAGTCCTGGCAGTCTGCTCCTCGTAAGCGAGGCATATATATCGACAGTGAACGTCATATTATGCTGACCTTGAAAAATGGCATGAGTCCCGCGGGTACGGCGTTAAGCCTGCGAAACCATCCTGATCTGAATGTCACCGTGACTGATGTTTCAGATAACGAAGAAGAAGAATTTTTCCGCTATCGCTTTCGGGTACCTGATGGATGCTTTGTTCGTACTTGGCAACCAGACCGACATGCTGATATAGAAAGTGGCCCCGGCGCTCGTCATCACAAGTTGTACTTAACCCGTCAACAAGGCCAAAGTCTGATCTTCCGTCCGGCAGAGCAGGTTTCGCCAGAAAAAGCTTGTGAAGATCTGCAAGAGTTCGGCATTTTCATCTATCTCGATGAAGTCGTCTCACCAGGTATTGTCAAACTGGCAATTCATGCACCTTCTAGTTGGACGGTTGTCCGAACTGAAGTTGATGTGGGTCGTCCGGTTCGTGAATCTACGCTAATGCCCCGCGAAGTTTCTGAGCTGCTTGGCTTGCCTGAATGGAAATTACGCGGCGACTCTCCTGAGTCTGAATTACGCCGACTGATTCCAGCTAAATCTCGTGTCGAACAAGCATCGCTGTTGTTGGATGATTTCTTCCGTGGTCGTATGAATGCCGCTGGCGGACGCTTACCAGCCAATGTTTATCGTAGTTTCCGTTTTGCACAGGGCCAGCTTAAGCAACGGCTCGAGCACATGAATCGTTTGATTCGTCACTGCCATGAGCAAAACGATCAGCTGAAGAATTTGTCGACCCGCTTTATGGAAGCGGCGCGAGAAGCCCTAGCTGAGCACGACTATGAGTCGATTCTCGAAGAAGCTCGCTACCGAGTTCGAGAAGAACAAAAGCAGGCATTGGCTCAGGCGAATCATCAAACGACAGCGCCTCAACCTTATTCAGAAGCTGATACCGTACCGATGGTACTGGATTTGGACAATGATGAGGATGACGACTATTACGAAGATGAAAATGATCGCCAGCCAGACTTTAATGAAGACCCGCGTCCGCACAATCATATGATGTAGTCTTTATTCCAATAAAAAGCCCCGCTGATTAATACCAGCGGGGCTTTTTATTGAAAATAATTAAAACCTGTATGAAATACCTGCGATCGATATAGCAACAGAATCACCATCAACAATACTACTGTTGTTAATTTCATCGCTAAATCTAATTATGTAACGAACTCACTACTTTCAAGATATTCACTACGATCCACTTGTACTCTGGAGCCAGAAACACCGTAACAATGGTTAACTATATTTTTATCTAACCATTTAATTGAAATAGATAGAACTACATTTAATTGGTTTAAATTTAATGGGGATTACAGCGAATAAAGTCTGAGCTAAGAGCTTGTTAAAGACTTATTTTTCAAAACTTGTTCAAAACAAAAACAATATATTAAAATCAAATATTAACAGCAGACTGTAGGTGATAAGAATCTAAAGGGAAATATAACAAATCCTCTAAAAACCCAGCCATTATCCAACCCAATACATTTGAATTTACAGGCAGCTTTGTAGCGGTGTAATTTTGGATATGGGTTTTACAATTACCACAATACCTCAGGATCAAAGCGATAGCGCCATTCGTTCAGTCGCCCCTGCGAGCTTTCAATGCCGACGATTTGCATCATCTGCTCCATGTAGCCTAGCGCTCGATCCATTTCTTCTGAATCCATCGAAGCAAATTGACTCGCAACAAATTCCAACACTGCCCAAAACTGTGCCTCGGTAAATTGCTCACTTTTAGCGGCGATTAGAAAGTACAGCGTTTTGTTTATGATCGCTTCAACCTTCTTTCGTGTTGCCTCATCAGGTGCGCCAGAGTAAAAAAGTTGTTTATCTTCAATAAACTTTTCTTGTTGTCGCAAAACCTGAAGCGCCTGAATGGCATGGGAATTGATGTCCAATGAAACTCCTGATAAACATTGATTCGACAAATATAAACAATCGCTCACTCCATAGCAAAACACCCACTTTAAAAAGCGGATGCTTTAAAAGCATTCGCTTTATTGCAAACGTATCAACCTCGAAGTAGTTGCTCAACCTCTGCAATATCTTCTTTGGCTTGCTCCAGTATGATCATGCTGGTTTCCAGAGAGGGAGCTGCTATACCAAACCTCACCATCGCTGGCACTTGATGTAGTGGTGGCAAATTAGACTGTTCTGGTTGTCCAATAAAACTGAATAACTCAGCGATATTGATCAAATCGGTATAATCCAGCTGTGCGGTTTCATCTCGCATCCAATTGCCCGAACCGATACAAACGTCAGCGAGTTCTGTATCTAACTGCCAACTCTCGAACATTTTTTGGCCGATTTGCCCGCGTAGACTTTCTATCGTCTGGTCTAGTTCTTGATCTGGTTAATTGAACATCAACCAGCATTTGCAGCGATTTAACTCACCGGAATACCTTTGCTTTTAAAAAAGTCTTTCAACCGATTCATCGTTGCGGCGGGCGGTGGATTAACACCAAGCAATGGATTTTCGACACCTGCCTGCTCCCACTTCCATTCCCCCATGCTGTGATAAGGCAATAGATCTAGTCGCTCGAGGTTGGTCATTTTCAGTAGTACATCTGCCAGTTTTTCGGCATCTTCTAAAGAATCGGTCCAACCCGGAACCACCACATAACGCACCCAAACTGGCTTGTTAATAGAAGTTAAGTATTCGGCAAATTCTAATACTGGGCGGTTATTGGTTAGTGTTAATTCTTTATGTTTTGCTGCATCGGCTTGTTTTAAATCGAGCAAAATCAGATCTGATTCAGCAATCGCTTTGACTATTGCCGGCGTTCGGCGCATCACTAGCCCGTTAGTATCCAGACAAGTATGCAAACCTTCCTCATGACAACGACGAAAAATCTCAGCAACAAATTCAGGTTGTAATAATGGCTCACCACCAGAAACGGTTACTCCACCTTTTCTTAGAAAAGGTTTAATCGAGATAATTTCTGACATTAATGATTCAACGTCTCGTTCTTCTCCGCCTTTACGATCCCAGCTATCGCGGTTATGACAATATTTACAACGCATATGACAGCCTTGTAAAAATGCAATAAAGCGAACGCCTGGCCCATCAACGGCGCCAAAAGATTCTGTGGAATAAACGCGACCTTTAATCATAAATGCAACCTTTAACCATCTAATATTTACTGTTTCTAATACTGGCATTTACACCGCAAGTACTTTTAATAGTTTCGAATAAAAAAATACCTGCTAACAGCGAATGCTAGCAGGTAAGTAATCTTTCAGGTGACGGTTTCTTTTAGAAAGAACACCGCCAGCTGAGATTCGAAACATTTACACGATCTAAAATTAAATAGACTGTGTAAAGGTCCTGCTAATTACATCTTGCTTTTGTGCATCAGTCAGTGAGTTAAAGCGCACTGCATAGCCAGAAACACGGATAGTCAGGCTTGGATAATTTTCAGGATGTGCCATGGCATCAACCAGAGTTTCACGGTTCAACACGTTAACGTTCAAGTGCTGACCACCTTCACGAGTACCCGGCTTTGGACCGCAAGTATCATTGAAGAAATAACCATCCATCAAGCTAACCAGGTTTTGCTTTTGCTCTTGCTCAAACTTACCCAACGCCTTTGGCACCATAGAGAAGGTATAAGAAATACCATCTTGTGCTGAGGCAAACGGAAGTTTTGCAACAGAACTTAAAGAAGCTACCGCACCGCTAGTGTCACGGCCATGCATTGGGTTAGCGCCTGGACCAAATGGTTCGCCAGCGCGACGACCGTCTGGAGTATTACCAGTCTTCTTGCCATAAACCACGTTAGAAGTGATGGTCAAAACTGACTGGGTAGGCGTCGCATCACGGTACATCTTGTGAGTACGGATCTTAGCCATGAAGCGCTCAACCAGATCAACTGCTAATCCATCAACACGGTCATCGTTGTTACCGAATTTAGGGAAGTCGCCTTCAATTTCAAAGTCAGTCGCAATGCCGTCTTCGTCACGGATTGGCTTAACCTTGGCAAACTTGATCGCAGATAACGCGTCAGCTGCAACAGACAATCCAGCAATACCACAAGCCATAGTACGCTTAACGTCACGGTCATGTAGCGCCAACTGAACGGCTTCGTATGAATACTTATCATGGCTGTAGTGAATGCAGTTCAAGGCCTTAACATAAGTCGTCGCCAGCCAATCCATGAAGTTATCCAAACGACCCATTACATCGTCAAATTCCAGAACTTCCGTTGAGATTGCATCACCCTTCGGTCCGACCTGAGCTTTGCTCAACTCATCCACACCACCGTTGATGGCGTACATCAGAGTTTTTGCCAAGTTAGCGCGAGCACCGAAGAACTGCATCTGCTTACCCACCACCATCGGTGATACACAGCAAGCGATTGCATAATCATCGCTGTCCATGTCTGGACGCATCAGATCATCGTTTTCATATTGAATAGAGCTGGTTTCGATAGAAACTTTTGCACAATACTCTTTAAAGCCAACTGGCAGCTCTTCAGACCATAAAACCGTAATGTTTGGCTCTGGGCTTGGGCCCATGGTGTAAAGGGTATGCAAGAAACGGAAGCTGGTTTTTGATACCAGAGTACGTCCGTCTACGCCCATGCCACCGATTGATTCCGTTGCCCAGATAGGATCGCCTGAGAACAACTCATCATATTCAGGGGTACGCAAGAAACGAACCATACGCAGCTTCATTACGAAGTGGTCGATCATTTCCTGAGCTTTTTGTTCAGTCAAAGAACCGTCAGCTAATTCACGCTCGATGTAAATGTCAATGAATGTAGAAGCGCGGCCCAGAGACATTGCGGCACCGTTTTGGCTTTTTACTGCAGCCAGGTAACCGAAATAAGTCCACTGAACAGCTTCTTGAGCATTAGCTGCTGGCACTGAAATATCAAAACCGTAAGACGCTGCCATTTCTTTCAACTGACCCAGCGCACGGTACTGCTCGACAATTTCTTCACGACGCTGCATTAATTCAGCATCAAAATCAGCCGCATCTAAAGAAGCGTGTTGTGCTTGCTTATCACTCATCAAGCGGTCAATACCGTACAGAGCAACACGACGGTAATCACCAATAATACGGCCACGGCCATATGCATCAGGCAAACCAGTTAATACGCCAGACTTACGGCAAGCAATAATTTCAGGGGTGTAAACATCAAACACGCCTTGGTTATGCGTTTTGCGGTGCGCATTAAAGAATTCTTTAACTTGTGGGTTGATTTCCTTGCCATAAACTTTGCAAGAACCCTCAACCATGCGGATACCACCGTAAGGCATGATGGCACGCTTTAAAGGTGCATCTGTCTGCAAACCAACGATGGTTTCCAGATCCTGATTGATATAACCAGGCTTGTGCGAAGTAATAGTAGAAGGGGTATTTTCGTCAAAATCGACCGGAGCGTGTGTGCTGTCTTCCTGACGGATACCAACCATCACCGCTTCCCAAAGCTTGTTGGTCGCTTCGGTTGCTTCTGCTAAGAAAGACTCGTCGCCTTCATATGGGGTGTAGTTAAGCTGGATAAAGTTGCGAACATTAATTTCAGCAACCCATTCGCCGGTTGTAAAACCTTGCCATGCTGCTGGGACGATACCGGATTCGGCGTTCATAGTGACTAACCTCTAAACTTTGTGCCTCACCGAGCCAGCGAATTAATCCAATGCCGTATACCGGTGATGCGCTTCGTAATATAGAAAACCCTTTAGCAACTGAGTCTATTCAACACGCTCCTAAATTTAATGACCTGAATCAGAAAACAGAGATGGTTTCTCAGCCTTTGTTTAATTTTTTGACCTCAAATTTAAATTCTGTTGAGCCTATAACAGGTCGCGATGCAAAAAAACCGACAAACACTCCACAATCAACTGAATTATCAGCAACAGATAAAAGTTGAACCTTATTTAGAACACATTATCAAAATGGTTAATAACCACTTACTTAAACGGATATTCTGAGCCCAGAACCTATCTCTAAAGTGATAAATTCAAATTATTTTGCTTCACAATAATCATTTGTTGAATTTGGGTGACCTTTATCAAGGTTGATGATATTTTCAGCGATATTCTAGTCGCTACGATCCTATTGGGATTTTTGGTGACATCACTTTAGTAAATTAAGGCGTGTCGCTGTTATTGACCGCCACTAAAATCATCATAGTTATCAGCCCTACAGAGCATAAAAGCCGAGGGCATTGTTAATCTGGAGTAGCAAATGTTTGGTAAAGTCGATCTTAATCAAGTGGTTAATTTTACAATTACAGATAAAGCAGTATTAGAATCCGCAGGGCCGATTGTTGAAGCGCTGGGTGATTTATTAGGCCCAACCTGCGAAGTCGTCCTTCACTCGTTGGAAGATCTGGATCATTCGATTGTTAAAATCGCCAATGGTCATGTAACAGGTCGTGGCGAAGGCGCACCGATTACCGATCTGGCATTGCACATGTTGCATCAGATGCGCGCTAAGGGTGCTCACTTCTCTCAGAGCTATTTCACTCGCAGCAAAAACGGCGAGTTAATGAAATGTACCAGTATTGCGATTCGCAATACTGACGGCAAAATCGTTGCTCTGATGTGCATTAACATCAACCTAGACGCGCCTTTCTCTAGCATCATCAAGAACTTCACCCCAGGTCCTGCCGGTGAAATTCGTAGCGATGAAGGCATGTTGCTAGAAAGCCCTGAAGAGCAGATGGAAAAGAATATCCGTGACACGATCTATGAAGTGAACAAGGATCCGTCAATTCCAAGCAAGCAAAAGAACCGTCAAATCGTTTACCGCTTGTACGACACCGGTACTTTCAACTTTAAAGAATCTGTTGCGATGGTGGCTCAGCGTTTGTCAGTATCTCGCCATACCATTTACTTATACATTCGTGAGCGTCGCCATAATGCGGTTGCTGAGCTAGATGACATGGGCTCAATGAATAACGACAACATCTAATGTTTAATCATTGATTGACCGTTAATGTAAAAAAAGCGTCAGTAGCTCTAGTTACTGGCGCTTTTTTTCATATCGATTTCATCATTATCAAAACAGTCAGCTAACCTTAACCACAGTATTTTGATTAAGGTTGTTAGTAATGCTGATCCCTCCTCTAGTGCTTTTTCATCTTTGTGTCGCCATCTTAGCGATCATCACCGGTGCAGTGGTGCTATCAAAACCAAAAGGCACTGCCGTGCACAAACTGCTAGGGCGGTGCTGGGTTGTTTTAATGACAACAACCGCAATCACTTCTTTCTGGATTCAACAAAACAATGAATTAAGCTGGATTCATATTCTAGCAACGCTCATTTTAGCCACCACCAGCTGCGCATTTATTGCAATTCGATTAAAGAAAGTCCAATGGCACCAGCGACTAATGAAAAGTGCTTACGGTCTAAGTCTGTTAACCGGTGGATTAGCGGCGTTATTACCAGGTCGGTTTTTAAATGAAGCGATTTTAGATTGGATTACTCGGTTTTAAAAAAAATTATTGGCAAAATGGACTTTAACCGTATGGACATAACCGATCTACCAAGAGAAAATAGCGATACACTTCAAAACCATTTGCCAGCTGCAGTTTCTGGAAGTAATGGTTTACATCAAATGGTCAAGCCATACTTTAAGCATCCTATACTAGCTAAGCTACTGTCATTCCTTGAAAAAACTTCTATCTTTAGCGGGATACATCACGAACCACTTATACCTTTTTCTGTTCCCGTACTGTATCAATTAGTCAGATCAAAAGAAGATTTGAATTTTCTTTCTGAGGCATGCACGTTTTGGAATAAAGCACTCATAGATAATCATTTATCTATTTTTTTTGAAACTTTTATTGAAAAAAAATTAAAGAAACCAAACACTCGTGCATATCATGATATACATGCACAACACAATGGTAAATATTTAACCGCCGCCTCCCACGAGCATTTTTTTAGAATCCATTCTTCAACTAAGGATATCTCAGAAGGTATAACACACTATCCTAAAAAGAATATCTTTGTTAAATTATCTGAATATTTTTCAACTACAGATCAATCAACAGAAGTTAGATCTTTTGATTATTATAAAGGCAGCGCATGGATCCTCTTCAATTACCATCACAACCAAGTATTATGCCACCGCCTGTACATATCAGCAAAGATGTTTAGCATCGGGATAGTTATAAGAGAAGCTTTAGTTTTTCTTAAAAAAGATTGCGGTGATTTTCGATTAAAAGCAACCAGCAATCCTCTCTACAGTTTGCCAATCAATCCTGTTGCTATCGTCATTTACGCTGAAAAACTATCTGATTTAATAGACCTAGCACATAGGTTAAATCATGCATTATCATTTTGCATTCACGATACCGTCCCTCTAGGCACTGTACCTTTTCTTGACACCCCCGCGACAGGCATGGGTTTTGCTTTTGAACCAAATGCCCATATAGACAAAAGCCTAATTAACGAAAGAACCAGTTACGGGCAGCTAATCAGTTTGATTGCGGAAGAAGCTTTTATATTATCTAAAAAACTTACAACCATAAATACACAGAAAAGATTGTATATTTTCTTATGCTGGCTCTCTTTAATCTCATATGGAATTGACCCAATCAGCATAGTTAACCGAAAGTTACTTCTGGAAAGAAGGAATTTTGAATCATTTACCCGTCCAAAATTAGATCACCGATCAATGAAAGCGACCTACTACAAGTCATTTGAGTGCCCATGGTAGGCAGGGTAAACGCATGACCAGATGTTTAAAAACAACAACTTTTCGAGGCAGCTTTCTTTCATTCAAGTTACCAAACGTTTTCTTTTCATACTCAATCGTGGCGTTTTATCGTGCTTTAATAAATTGATAGATACTTGCCGCATAATTGTCATATTTGCTGCACTATGGTTTTTTCTAGCTCGCTGCTCGTCTTCTCTAAAATACATGTCCAGCGTCCAATGCATGATCTCAACCTGCCAATGCTGACAGGCTGCTGATAGTATCTCTTTTGCTGATAACTGATTACTACTGCAGATATAATAATGTGTTTCGTAGGATGTTTTATCAGTTTAATTTTATCTCGTTGACGATTACAAAACACAAACAGCGCCTCACTCATTGGCGACAACTCCAATTGTTGCTCGATCAGCGCTGACAAGCCATTAATTGATTTGCGCATATCAACCACATCGTTATACAGCCAGACGGCAACGGAAATTTTTCCATACCCTCCCCCGTGAACATGAAAGCCAACCTCCGCTTTCCCTTGCCATGAAGCCTCTGTTCTAGCGGTATTGCTTATCTTTCACGCCCTATAGATGACACTATGTTTTGATTCTGAAGATATCAATTAGCTGAAATGTCATCAAAATTCTGCTGAACAGAAACCTTTACAAAAAAACACTCGCTCCGGTCACAAAAAAACCAGAGCATTAACGATAAATCGCAATCACTCTGGCTTTCAATTTTAAACTGACTTTAACTTAGCTGTGTTAAACCACCGCCAACCAATCAGCATATTCTTCTCTTTGCCCTTTAACTTGGTCAAAATACATGCTTTGCAGTTTTTCGGTAATCGGCCCGCGTGAACCACAACCAATACTACGGCCATCTAATTCACGAATCGGCATGACTTCGGCGGCGGTGCCGGTAAAGAAGGCTTCGTCGGCAATATAAATTTCATCGCGAGTAATACGACGCTCTTTAACCGTAATGCCTAAATCTTCAGCGAACTGAATAATAGTGCGACGAG
Source organism: Pelagibaculum spongiae (assembly GCF_003097315.1). Classification (NCBI taxonomy): domain Bacteria; kingdom Pseudomonadati; phylum Pseudomonadota; class Gammaproteobacteria; order Oceanospirillales; genus Pelagibaculum; species Pelagibaculum spongiae. The sequence continues at coordinate 41,860 of NZ_QDDL01000008.1, read as the reverse complement.
TAATGCCGTCTAAGCAGGAAGTTAGCTCTGGCGTATGTAATTCACCATTGGTAATCACAAAAATATTCTCGCCACTGCCTTCTGCAACGTAACCTTCGTTGTCTAGCAGCAGTGCTTCGTCATAACCATTACGCAGTGCTTCTTGCAGCGCCAACATCGAGTTCATGTAGTTGCCATTCGCTTTGGCTTTACACATGGTGATGTTGACGTGATGGCGGGTGTAGGAGCTGGTATTAATTCGAATACCATGCGATAGATTTTCTTCACCCATGTAGGAAGGCCATTCCCAGGCAGCAACCATTACATGAGTTTTTAAATTATCGGCTCGCAAACCCATACCTTCTGAGCCGTAAAAACACATAGGGCGCAAATAGGCAGAAGATAAATTGTTTTGTTTAACCACTGCTAACTGCGCAGCATTTAATTCATCTTCGGAAAAAGGCATATCCATTCCGAGAATTTTTGCAGAATTAAATAAACGCTTGGTGTGGTCTTGCAACCGGAAAATTGCCGGCCCTTTTGGTGTTTCATAGGCACGAACACCTTCAAAAACCCCCATACCATAATGCAGCGTATGGGTTAGCACATGAACCTTGGCTTCGCGCCAAGGAACCATTTCACCATCGAGCCAGATCAGGCCATCACGATCCGCCATTGACATTTTTCTTCTCCTAAAAAGGCATCGTTAAATAAATTATTTGTGCTGTTCATTTCCACCCCGAAAATGAACAGTTTGTTACTTCTATTTAATGACCACGCCATTAATCATGACATTTGTCCAAAGCTCAGCGACTAATGCTCTTTGCTGAGTAAATTCATCGGCCGCGGCCCGTGCTGGCTGGTTTTGCAAACTCAGCCGGTGTCCCCTAGCGCGAAACGCGCAATAAGCATTAGATAATGCCTCGCAAGTTTGTTCTGGCAACAATTGTTGTTGCGCTAGGGTTTCCAAAATCCGAATGTTATCGGTCCAGCGCATCAGCTGTGGATGCTGATTTGACCAGCATAACACCCAGTATTGAACCATAAATTCAATATCGGCGATACCGCCTGGATCTTGCTTTAAATGAAACTGACTGGCAGCTTTTGCATCAGCCAATGAGGGTTTCGAGCCTAATGCTTTACGCATTTTTTCACGCATCTCACACACGGTTTCTCTTAATACTTTTGGCTCGCGCGTTTGACTGAGCACTTTTTGGCGGACTACTTCAAAACGCCGGGCTAATTCAATTGAACCGGCAACTGGTCGAGCTCGAGTGAGTGATTGATGCTCCCAAGTCCAGGCATCATTAAATTGGTAGGTTTCAAAACCTTCTAATGACGCGACTAACAAACCGGAATTACCTGACGGCCGAAGTCGCATATCCACTTCATATAATTCACCCAGTGCCGAGCGAGTATTCATCAAGTGAATCATTCGCTGGCCAAGTCGGGTGTAAAACACTTGGTTGTCGACTGGTTTATCGCCATTGGTGACACCGGCAAAATCATCGGAAACAAATACCAAATCAAGGTCTGAGCTATAACCCAATTCCCAACCACCGACTTTTCCATAACCAATCACGGTAAATTCAACGCCATAACTACCATCGGCTTTTTGTGGCAAACCATGCCGTTGTGACAAATGAGTAACCGATTGTTCCAGCACCGATTCCAACACTACTTCGGCAATGTCAGTCAGCCTGTCTGAAACCTTCATAATCGGTAGGTGGCCGGTAACATCGGCGGCAGCAACTTGCAGCACATGGGCCAATTTAAATTGGCGCAGGGCATCTAACTGGCGCTCTTGGTCATCTTCTGGCACCCGCAATAAACTCTGGCGTAAATCATCGGACAAAGTTTTACGGTCTTTCAGTGCGTATAAATTTCGGGTATCGAGTAATTCATCAAGCAGCATTGGAAAGCGAGCTAATTGCTCAGTAATCCACAGGCTGTTGTTACACAGGCTAACCAAGTGAACCAGCGCTTGCGGGTTTTCCACCAGCAGCTCGATATATGCAGTACGACAAGAAATTGCTTCGAGCACTCGGAATACACGCCCAGCGGTTTCTTTACCTTGTTTTTGGTGGCCCAGTTCCGCCAGCAGCATGGGAATTAACTGCTTCATTCTTTCTCGGCCACGCTTACCCATGTAGCGGCAACCACGACTTTCTTTTAGTGCCAATAATTGCTGCCACACTTCAGCTGGTTGTTGAATGCAAAGCTGCTCCATTAATGGCACGGCATTTTCGGCATCGGTATCTTCTTGCCATAACAAACGCAGTTCTAAATCTGCTGCTTCTTTTTGTGCCGGCTCCGGCGTGCCAATCACATCATTAAAATGCAGGTGCACTTGGCTGGTGATTTGTTCTAACCGCTGACGAAATTCTGGCCAATTATCAAAACCCATGGCATAGGCAATCCGCGCTTGGTCTTTTTCATTGTCGGGTAACTGCTGGGTTTGTTTATCGGCAATCGCTTGAATTCGATGTTCAACTCGGCGTAAAAATTCATAGCCTGAGTCCAACTGATCAATCGCATCGGTGGGCATAATTTGTTTATCAGCCAGCATTGCCAGAATTTTTCGTAAGCGAGGTTCTTGCAGGTCAGGCTCTTTACCACCGCGAATTAGCTGCCAAGCTTGGCCGACAAATTCAATTTCTCGAATGCCACCCGGGCCGAGTTTAATATTATCGGTCATGCCGCGGCGGCGCTGTTCTCGGCTGATGAGCTGCTTCATGTCGCGCAGCGCTTCTATCGCAGAAAAATCCACATAACGGCGGAATACAAAAGGCTTCAGTAAAGCCATGAGCTCTGCACGATCTTCAGCTTGGCCACTAATGGGCTGCGCCTTGATCATGGCGTAGCGCTCCCAATCACGCCCTTGTTCTTGGTAGTAGGTTTCCATTGCCGGAAAACTCATGGCCAAGGCGCCACTATCGCCATAGGGACGAAGTCGCATATCGACCCGGAATACAAAACCATCGGCATTGTGGGTATTGATTGATCGAATTAATGCCTGACCCAGCCGAGTGAAAAACTGTTCATTAGCCAATTGGCGACGACCACCTTGAGTCATGCCCGGCTCTGGCCAGCTGAAGATTAAATCGATATCAGAAGATAAATTCAGTTCAGCCGCACCTAGCTTGCCCATACCCAGCACAACCATCTGCTGCGGTAAGCCTGACTCTTCGCCAATCGGCGTTCCCCAGTCACGACAATGCCATTGATATAACAACTGCAGAGCTTGATCGACACAGATTCGTGCCATGGTCGATAAATCAAAGCAGACCTGATTTAGCGGTGAATCGGCTAGGAGGTCACGCCAGATAATCGCCAACATATGACGGGTGCGATATTGACGTAGTGCTTTCATTAACTCGGCTTCGTTATTAACTTCCGCCAATAACTGCTGCATTTGCTGCGCCATGACTTCTGGCGACGGTGAATCAGTGAGCTCACCACTTTGCTGCAATTGCTCGAGCAACTGCGGATGCTTAAGCAAGGTTTCCAATGCGAAATCACTTAAAGCGAGCAGCTTTAATAGCGGTTCGTGCAAGGATTCCGGTAGCTGTTCTGATAGTACGAAAGCACTATGCTGCTCTTGCAGGCGCTGCCAAGATTGCTCGGCCTGTTGCTGAAGTTCAGCCGGTAAGGCTTTTTCTGATAGCAGAGTACGGTGGGTTTGGCTTTTGTTTTGCTGTTGAGTCTGATTTTGTTGCAGCGTCATAACAACCACGTGGCTGGCGGGCATGACAAGGATCATAACCGGCAGCACCCAAAGCAGCAATTGGCAGCCGAGACAGCGTTCGTGGTGTAATATAAGTCGCAACTTTGAAACTGCTGCAGAAAAACTGTCACCCTATGAGCACAACACCTGAATCACCGACCCACTTGCCCGAGCACCAGCACCTTTTAGACACTTCGGGACTCTACTGCCCGGAACCGGTGATGATGCTGCACAATGCTGTGCGCGATATGCAGCCTGGTGAAATTCTTAAAGTGATTGCCACCGATCCGGCGACCACGCGTGACATCCCTAAATTTTGCAATTTTCTTGGTCATGACATGATCTTCAGCGATATCGAGTCTGAGCCGCTGCTCTATTTCATTAAAAAACAATAATTTTTTATTACCATCGCTAAAAAACCATCGAACAACTTCTAATTCGGTTGCACCATCTGCTATAGATAAAAGCCATAGATTGCTCAGCAGATGGTTGCTCTGTTTTTCTCGCTATTATCAAATAACAGACAAGCCCTGACCTTTGGGTTACCGTCCTTGTCTAAACCGTTATCTGAAAGCGCTATTTAAAACTACCCTTTGACTATTTTGGTTGATTCTTGAGTCTGATTGATTGTCGGCATATATCCGTATCAGCCAAGAGCAAAACAGATAGCTATGCTCAAAGGTTGTGCCAACAGGTGTGTTGGCCACAGCAAATCAGCCATACATTTAACAATTAATTTTCAACAACATTTAAACTCTGACAGGATCCAGAATGCCCAAACTTCGACTTTTACCTTTAGTTATTTCCGGTGCACTGGTTTTATCAGGTTGTGGACAAAACCCGATTAAAACGGTCACTGACCTAATTTATCCAGCGGATCCTGTTGCAGATTCAGTCACCCAAGCAGCCAATCCAGCCGACCAGATTGTGATTAAAAGTCCGGCGGATATGCGTCAATATCGTTATTTGAGCTTGGATAACGGCATGCAGCTGTTACTCATTTCAGATGAAGAAGCCGATAAGGCCGCAGCGGCAGTTAATGTGGCAGCAGGCAGTTGGCAAGACCCTGATAACCGCAATGGTTTAGCGCACTTTCTGGAGCACATGTTGTTCCTTGGCAATGCCAAGTACCCAGAAGTTGATGGCTACTTCAAATTTATTCAGGCAAATGGTGGTGGGGCCAACGCATTTACTTCACGCACCCACACCAATTATTTTTTCGATATTAATGCCCAGCAATTACAGCCAGCACTCGATCAGTTAGCTCAGTTTTTCGTATCGCCTAAGCTAGACCCTGCATATGTAGATCGTGAGCGAAATGCAGTCGATTCCGAATATAAACTGCATGCCAAAGAAGATGGCTGGAGAAATTACCTCGCACTTGGCCAAACCGCTAACCCTGAGCACCCAGCGAGCAAATTTTCGATTGGTAACCTGCAAACACTGAATAATGAAGATGGCACTTCACTGTGGCAGGACTTGAAAGACTTTTACGATACCTATTATGTTTCAGGCAACCTGAGTGTTGTGATCTCCGGTAAAGAAGATTTAGATACATTAGAAAGCTGGGCAATGGCTTCATTTAAAGGTGTGCCTGAAGGCCCATCAACCGATAATTCAATTGGTATTGAGCCTTACACCGCAAAACAAAAGGGGGTTCGAATTAATCTAGAGCCACTTGCTGATACTCGAGATTTATTACTGGAATTTCCGCTACCAACATTAGTTGGCCATGAAGCTGAAAAGCCATTGCAGTATTTAGGCAAGCTGTTAGGGCATGAAGGGCAAGGTAGTTTACACAGTTTATTAAAAAGCAAAGGCTGGATTGATTCTTTAGGCGCTGGTGGTCGTGATGTTCCTGGTGAATATAGTAACTTCAGCATTAATATGAGCCTGACACCTGCAGGGCTGGAAAATATCGATGCGATTACTGAAACAGTTTTTGGCTATTTACATTTAATTCACAGCCGCGGTATTCGAGAATCAATTTTCCAAGAACAAACCAAGCTTTCTGATTTAAGCTTTCAATTCCAATCCAAGGGCAGTCCTTCTGGAACTGCATCTGGCTTAGCGGCTGCAATGCAAAATACCCCAGCCAAATACCTGCTAAAACAAGGTTATCGCTTCGAAACATTTTCTCCTGCATTAATTAATAATTATTTGGAGCGAATGACCCCGCAAAACTTGCGGCAAGTTGTGGTTGCTAAAGGGCTTGAAACCGACCAAAGCGAGCAGTGGTACGGCACTAAATTTTCAATGAAACCATTATCTAATAGCTATTTGAAGCAATTAGAGCAAGCGCGCCCAGACCAAGCATTAGATATTGCTAAGGCTAACCCGTTTGTACCAGAAAACCTCAAGGTAATTGATGCTACTGACCAGCAACAACCGGAGCAATTAATTAATCAGCCGGGATTAACTGCCTGGTTTATGCATGACAATAAATTCCAGCGACCACGGGCTTATATTAATCTACGCCTTTCAACACCGGTTGCTTCAGCATCACCAGAAAATGTAGTTTACGGTTCATTATTAACTTCTCTGGTTCGCCGTAGTCTCAATGAATACGCTTATCCAGCAGCCGAAGCAGGGCTTGGCTATGGGTTGTCTATTAGTCGAGAAGGTTTGAATTTATCAGTTTCAGGTTATAGCGATAAACAGCTGGTATTAATGAAAGCAGTGGTTGAAGCACTAAAAAACACTCCGATTAATCCAGAAATTCTAGAGCTAGAACGTCATCAGCTGGAAGAAGATATTAACAACCAGTCCTTTGATAAACCTTTCCGTCAGGCTTCGTCAGGCTTGCGAGATGCTTTATTTAATCGCGCTTGGGATTCTAGCAAGTTGCTAAAAGCAGTGGCTCAGGTAACACCAGAGCAAATTGAAAAATATCGCCAGCAATTGCTTTCAAAACTGCATCAAGAAATGCTGTTCTTTGGCAATATCGATGCTGACACAGCAAAAGATCAGGCGCAGCAAATCAATGGCTGGTTAGCTAGCCAGCCAGCTGAACGATTTGATGAATCACTGAATTTACTGCAAGGCCGCGGTCAATATCAGTTAGATTTAGATATTAAACATGCTGATTCAACACTAATTCGCTATTACCAGAGCCCAGTTAAAAGCATTGAAAAACGTGCTGAAATTGGTTTATTAGGCCGCATGATACGCAGCCCATTCTTTAATCAACTACGTACTGAGCAGCAGTTAGGTTATGTGGTATTTGCTGGCCCTCGTCCTTATGAAGATCGCCCAGGTATGGTATTTGTAATTCAGTCACCAGTGGCTGATCCGAAAGAACTAACTATACGAATTGATGCTTTCCTTGAGCAGCAAAGCCAAGCAATGAGCGAGCTTTCAGATGCAGATTTAATGCAATACAAGCAAGGCTTAATCGGCGACCTTCGCAAGAAAGACACTAGCTTAGCTGCTAGAAATGGGCGCTTGTTTGGCAGTATCGAAGAGCAAGATTACAGCTTTGATCTTCGAGAAAGAATTGCTCAGGCAGTCGAAGCGGTCACTAAAGATCAGCTAGTCGAAAGTTATCAACAACTATTAGCCAACCCACAAGTGATTCCTTTGGATGTTTCAAGCTGGGGAGAAAAATTCCGCGATAACCCTCAGTACCAACAGTTGAAAGGCAGCGCTGCAGTTTGCTTTGATTCCAGCTGTTTTAATGGATTGCCAAAAGATAAGTAATTACTCTTATTAGCAATCAGTAACAAAAAAAACGGCCTATTTTTTAATAGGCCGTTTTTTTGTAATTAATTTTCACCGTGACAAATACAAAGCACTGGGAGCGCGGGCGACTCGCCTGCATAGTGCTAAAAGCACATCCTTGTCGGAAAAAGTTAAATACTATCGTATTGAGCCGCCTGCGCTCCCAGAAAATTACAGCGCCATATACTTCTGCTGTAATAGCGGCGTTAATACTGGCGCTAATATTGACCGAAACACAGGCCTTCGAGCAGTTTTAATGGCTGGATTCTTTACGCCTCTAGGCTCTCTTGCCATCAAAAAGAATCTGCCACTAATTTCATTACTAATTCGCAGGCCAGCTGCACTTTCTCGCAGTTGTAAACAATCAGTCGCAGCCGCGGTTAAATACTGGCTAAAGCAAATCAGTCGTGAATCTGAGTATTCAGAAAATTGATCACCCCAGACCCATATATTTCGACAAGGCGATTGCTGTAATGCCTTGTGTAACAAGTCAGATTGAGAATATTTTGGATGACTAAATACCTGCAAAACCTTATCTCGGTATGCGGGCATTTCTGCCAAAAGCTCTTGTACCCAACGTGGTGGTGCAATAAGTAACAGCCCGCCGCTCCTTGCGGCTATCATTGCTTCCTGCAATAACCAACGCGCCTTCAGCCGACTGGGTTTGCACAAGCCGGAGATGGAAATCGAGCCCTGATGCTGGCGACGAACCGAGTTGATGGTGATCATTATGGCCTCTGGTCAGTTGGTTAGGCTGCTTTACTGTAATCATATACAGTGTTTCATACAGTGTAAATACTGTATGGAATTTTTAAACTGAACATTGACCTAACCGCTCTGGGCAGCTAAAGACAAAGCCGATAAGATGTCATCAAGTTCATTTTTTGGAAAAAAACAATGATGGCTCCGTATAGATCCAGCCAGTTGCCTTCATTTCAAGCGCTATGGGCTTTACAAAAATCAGCTGTTGAAGACCATTACCAAGGTGGCAAAATTGATAGTAGTGACGCAGACGGCAGCCACCATCCAGAATCTCTGCTGATTAATTGCCAAGGTAAAGCACCAACACGAGTTGTTGAATTACAGGACGTAACCTTTGAACAATAATGATATTGATGCACTTAAATCAGAACTCAGCCAAATAAAGGCTCAGTTTACCGATCGCATTGACCGCCTTGAAACTAAGATCAATGAATTCACCGAACCTGACATCACTTCAAAAACCAACCTAGCAAACAATGTTGCTTCATCAGCGGTAACGTCAGTTATTGATAGCAACGCACCACCTTCGCCATTACCTAATAAAGCAAGATCAGCAACGATAGCAAGCAATCCTGTTGAAGTTGAAATACCAAAAGAGCCATCTGCTTTCGAAATGCTCTTTAGTACATTAATGTCGACAATATTTGATTGGTTTACACCGGTAACTAAAATCTATCAATCTTATAAAGACCGTGGAATGCTAGGCATTTTTATTTTAACGCTAGCAGGTATCGGACTGACACTGGCTGGTTTTGGTTACTTAATGCAGTTGTTAATCGATCAGCTCGGCGCGGGCGCCAAATCGCTATTAATTTTTGCTGGTGCGCTATCTGTAATTGGCATAGGTATTGTTCTTAAAAAGAAAACATCATTTCATGAGTTTGCCGCTGCCATCGTCTCATTAGGATTATTACTTCTCTATAGTACCGTTTACTTCGCTGGTAGCGTTTATAATACAATCCCTTACACAGTGGTTGTGATGTTGTATTTGCTTATCGCATTATCATCCCACGCGATTACATTATGGTTAGACACAAAGACGGTAGCCGCACTAGGCATTGCTGGCATTGCACTGATGCCAATAATATCCAATATAACGGTTGCGCAACCGAGCTATTATCTAGTCTCACTGCTATTTGTTACCATTAGTAGTTTAATTATTAGTTATCGTTATGTCGGCCCCTGGTTGGCTAATTTAAGCTTAGCTTTTGTATTGATGGCACTTGAATGGGTAATAGGCGTCAATGATACTCATTTATCTGCGCTCTTTATTAACCTGTTCTACTTGATATTTTTTTCCTATGTCAGCTTTAACATAATCAAAAACAGCAACACCCAGCAACAGTCGTTATTGTTTTTAGCAGCCTTGGTAGGCACCAACCTGTTATTCCTTATACAAGCAACATCTTTGTTTTCAGATTCTGTCAGTGTGGTGTTTGCTGCCAACGCATTGATTACTGCTGCTACTGGTTATATTTTCTATAAAATCAAACATGCGTTAACCCATTTCATCATTTTAGTTGCTGCAATCTGGGCGGCTTTTGCCATTGTCAGTGCAATAAGTCAGGCTTATTGGGGCATTGCATGGGCAGTCGAAGGATTATTCTTATTATACCTAGGCCGACGCCACACCTTACCAATGGTGATTAACCAAGGGCAATTGCTGGCTGCAATTTCATTGACTTATGGCGCAATGGCATTAATTCCCTACTTCCCATTACCGGCCCTTACCTCTATTGATGGCTGGACACTATCAATTAGTTTGGCGTTAATCATGGGGATTTGGTTACGCTTAATTGACGGCAGCAAGCCGTTTGATCTGTTCACAATGCAAAAAATAAAGCCGCTATTACAGCTTCTAGAGTCCGTTTGGCTAGCTGTTTTATTGATTTCTTCCTCCGACATATGGCTCGGTACCTGGACTGCACCGCTAGTACTACTACTTCAGTTTACTTTGTTATTACGTGCAACAGCCTGCAAACAGGCCAGCATTGAAATTTTTGCCGCCTTATTAGTTTTGGTACCGGTGATTTATGTTCTACAGATTGCAGTTACCACCAATAGCTTTCACTTTTACTCACTACCAGTTGCAGCTAAATGTGCCGTAATTTCTGTTTTGACGCAGCTATGGCTATTCGCAGAGTACTACCGCCGCTTCCAACCAAACAGCACCATGGTAAAGGTTGCTGAAGGTGCAAGGATCGCCTTTTATTTGATTATACCTATCTGCTGGTTTGGATCTGCAATACGTCATCTAGAGGAATATGTCTTAATGGTGTCGTGGTTACCACCCATGATCGCTTTATTCTTCGCCCAAAAAATCAAACATGAATTTATTGTCTGGCAAGCCAAAATTTTGGTGGGTTTAGCGAGTGCGCTATTAATCTTAGGACTCAGCTTTTTGCCAAACTTCGCTGGCATAATCACCCTAGGATTATTTATGATTTGTTATGGCGTAGCGTTTTTATTAAATAAACACAGCGCCAATAGCATGTATCGGTACGTATTCATTTGTGGATTATTCGCACTGGGACTGGCATGGCCAGTTTGGCTAGTAAACGTGAATGGCGATATGGTTTTAGCAATGCTCTTTGCCGCATTATATTGGGGCGGATTGTTTAATCTAGTTAACATTTGGAGCTATGCTAAGCGCCTTACTTTGGCGGCACATCTGATAAGCTGCGGGCTTATTTTAGGCTCATGGTTGTTGTTATCCGATAGTCTCTATTATGTATTGGTTCCCATCATCTATATAGCCGCGGCTCTATACCAAAAGGAACAACGTTTCAAATTTTCGATGGTTGGTGAGTTTTTAGGTGAGAATAGCGAATTATCTCTTCATGTTATTGGTGTTATTACTTATACCTGCCTGTTGGTTACTCTTACCAGTTATCGCATGGATATATTGATTGCACCGGTACTTGCTGTTCATGGAGCGCTTATTTTGTTCCTTAAAGATCGCCGGTTAACCACCGTTAAGTTTAGCTTTGGTCTTATTTTCCTAGGCATTATGAAACTAGCATTAATTGATGCTGAAAATGTACTGCTATGGCAAAAAGTCATGCTATTTATGGGGATCGGTATCTTTATTTTAGCTGCAACATTCTGGTATCAAAAAATTATCAAACGAAGTGTAAACGATGTGGCTGAAGATGATGCTATTAACAGTTAAACAATATCAAGTTTATAGAATATAAACTTTATACTTAATTATTTACTTTGCTAGGCATAGCAAAAAATGCAGGCTCGTCAAAACTATAGTTTTGGCGAGCTTGAAACAAAGGTTAGCAAAAAACCTTTCCAGTCGAAGGTTTTTTATAAACACCACCTCTCCTAGTTAATAACAGCCAACTCATTCATAAGTTTTATTTTATTGCGATACTTGCAAGTATTTGTTTAACAAATGCTTTACATACACAGCGATTCATACCTCACAATTTTTTCTGAACACTGAGCGCTCTCTTATAGGCAACTACCGGCAAAACCGATAAGATGCAACCGACTTCAATCTTAGGAAAAACAATGATCACTTTATATGGATCAGGCCAGTCTCGTTCATTTCGTGCGCTGTGGGCCTTGGAAGAAGCAGCTGTTGAATACCAGTATCAAGAGGTCAAAATTGGCAGCAGTGATGCAGGCGGCACTCGGCATCCAGAATATTTGAAGATTAACTGTCAGGGCAAAGCACCAACACTGGTTGATGGTGCATTAATCCTTACAGAAAGTGCTGCCATGGTTAACTATATTGCGGCACTCGCTCCAGAAAAACAGCTTATGCCAATTAACAATCCTGCAGCAAAAGCGCGCTATGACGACTTCTGCTTCTTTATGATGAGCGACCTAGAACAGCCGCTTTGGAGCAAAGGTAAACATAAGTTTGTTTTACCAGAAGAACATCGACTTGATGGTATGTTTGAAACCGCGAAGTGGGAATTCAAACGCTCTTTAGCTGCGTTAGATAACTTTATTCAAGACCAGCCTTTTGTATTAGGTGAACAATTCAGTTGTGCTGATATTTTATTAGCGCAAACTCTAAATTGGGCTGAGCGCTTTGAATTCGAACTCCCCGAAAAACTGCTAAAGTACCGTGACCGGATGTATCAAAGAGAAGCCTGTATAAAAGCACTGGAAATCGTCAACGCTTAAACACAAATTCTGCGCCAGCCTAAAAAGGTAATTTTAAAACCAAAATTACCTTTTTAGTTTTATAGAAAAACAAATACAACCAAACAAACTCTAACTTTTGCATTTCATTAACCAGCTAATACTGCAATAGCAACATCACATATCTTATTTAACTCAAAGTTATTTCTTAAACATTCTTTTCGCATGCTCAAAAAATCAGCAAAATTCAATCAAGGTTCGTTGGTCGGAAAGTTACCCTGTGATCAACATTTATAACAATGGATCTGCCAGCAAGATGATTTACATCATCGCACGACTGATTGCCGAAATTAGCTGTAGACCAGATGTTGTAGCCTCCGCATAATCTCACCCCTAGATATAGGGTAATTTGATAAATCAGTCAGCTGCAAGCACTCGATTCATTACTTTTTTGGTGATTAAGTAATCACTAACTTGGCAGCCCATATCTGAACAATTTCTACAACCATTGATACATCTATACAGCATCTATTGCCGCGTTAAGTTCAGTGCTTTAATCAGCAATGGCCCGACATTTTGGTAGGTACTGCTATGTCTGTAAAAAACGATTTTGCCAAAAAATTTGGCCAAAACGATAGCAAGGGAAACAGATGACAGAGTTTGTGGTTAAAAGAGACGGTAAACTGGCACCTCTCAATCTTTCCAGTATCCACAATGCAGTTTTTGCAGCAGCAATTGCAGCCGAAGTAGATAACGTGGAAGCCAAGGCTTTAGCTGATGAGATCAGCAGCCAGACTTTAATCACACTCGAATATTCTAAGCAATACCAGTCGCAGGTCGATATCAGCAGCATTCAACAAATCGTTGAAGATTTATTGATGGTAAGTCACTACAAATCTGTTGCGCGAGCTTATATTGAGTATCGTCACGATAGAGATATTTCCAGAGAAAAATCTAGCCGTTTAAATAATGAAATTGAAGGATTACTCGACTTGAGTAATTCAGAATTAATTAATGAAAACGCTAATAAAGATGGCAAGGTTATCCCAACCCAGCGAGATTTACTCGCCGGTATTATTGCGAAACATTATGCTAAACAACATATTCTCCCTCGCGATATTGTAATGGCCCATGAGCGTGGTGACATTCATTACCACGACTTAGACTATGCGCCGTTTTTCCCAATGTTTAACTGCATGTTAATCGATCTAGATGGCATGCTGACCGGCGGCTTTAAAATGGGAAATGCCGAGATAGATACGCCAAAATCTATCTTAACTGCGACTGCAGTTACTGCTCAGATCATTGCCCAAGTCGCCAGCCACATTTATGGCGGCACGACCATTAATCGAATCGATGAAGTACTCGCGCCTTATGTTCAGAGCAGTTATGAAAAGCATTTAAAAACCGCTCTGGAATGGCAAATTCCTCAAGCAGAAGCATTTGCTAAAGCTCGCACCGAAAAAGAATGTTTTGATGCATTTCAGTCATTAGAGTATGAAGTAAACACTTTGCATACAGCTAATGGGCAAACACCTTTTGTTACTTTTGGCTTCGGTCTTGGTGAAAGCTGGGCATCTCGCTTAATTCAACAATCTATTTTGAAAAATCGTATTAATGGATTGGGAATAAACAAAAAAACAGCTGTATTTCCAAAACTAGTCTTTGCAATACAAGAAGGTTTAAATCGATCGCCCGATGATCAGAATTACGACATTAAGCAGCTGGCTTTAGAATGCGCTTCGAAGAGAATGTATCCCGATATATTAAACTACGACAAGGTCGTTGAAATTACCGGATCATTTAAAACCCCGATGGGCTGTCGTAGCTTTTTAGGTACTTACCAAGAAAATGGCGAGCTGATTCACGAAGGCCGAAATAACCTTGGTGTTGTCAGTTTGAATTTGCCTAGAATTGCCCTTCGAGCCAAAGGCGATGAAAGCAAATTCTGGAAGCTTTTGAATAAACGCCTAAAACTGGCTAAAAAAGCACTCGATAGCCGAATTTCCCGACTGGAAAAAGTACAAGCTAGGGTCGCTCCGATTCTTTATATGGAAGGCGCCTGTGGTGTTCGGTTAAAAGCTGATGATTATGTTGCAGATATTTTCAAAAATGGTCGTGCGTCTATTTCATTAGGTTACATTGGCCTGCATGAAACCATCAACGCACTCTACCCAGATCAATCGCAGCATATTTATGATGATGAAGCATTACGCCAAAAAGCCATTGATATTGTTTGCCATTTAAAAATAACAGTCGATCGATGGAAAGATGAATCCGGCTACGGATTTAGCCTTTATTCAACACCGAGTGAAAACTTATGCAGCCGGTTCTGTGCTATCGACAGCAAAGAATTTGGCGCAGTCGCCGGTGTCACTGATAAAGGTTATTACACCAACAGCTTTCATTTAGATGTTGAAAAACAAGTTAACCCTTACGATAAAATCGATTTTGAAATGCCCTATCCGGAAATTTCAAATGGTGGATTTATTTGTTATGGCGAATATCCCAATATTCAACACAATGTCGAAGCATTGGAAAATGTCTGGGATTATTCCTATACCCGAGTTCCTTATTACGGTACTAATACGCCGATTGACGAATGTTACGACTGTAGTTTCACCGGCGAATTTGAATGCACCAGTAAAGGCTTTACCTGCCCAAACTGTGGCAATCATGAGCCAACCCGAGTTTCAGTGACTCGTCGAGTCTGCGGCTATTTAGGCAGCCCTGATGCACGCCCTTTTAATTTCGGCAAACAAGAAGAAGTTAAACGTCGCGTTAAGCATATGTAACCTGCTGAGTTGACTACGAAATGAATTATCACAAATATATTTCAGTTGATGTTATTAACGGCCCGGGTACTCGCTGTACATTATTTGTCTCAGGTTGTGAGCACAAATGCCCAGGCTGTTATAACGCAAAAACCTGGCAAGCTGAGTCAGGGCATTTATTTGATCAATCGTTGCAAGATCGAATATTGGCTGATTTATCAGATAATCGAATTAAACGCCGAGGCTTATCGCTAAGTGGTGGCGACCCAATGCATCCCGCTAATCTGGATGCCCTAATTGCACTATGCTCAAAGGTAAAACGACAACTGCCCGACAAGGATATCTGGTGCTGGACCGGTTATGAGTTAAATCAACTCAATAGCAAACAACAGGAATTGTTAGCGCTGGTTGATGTATTAATTGATGGACGCTTTGAGCAAGATTTGGCTAATCCGAAATTACTCTGGCGTGGCAGTAGCAACCAACAGATTCATCAGCTGACACAGCCGATTAGTACTCAGTCAGTTAGTAGCCAGCAAGTGCTATCAAATTTATATTCTGGAGAAAGAAAGTGCGCATAACTCCCGCTGAAATTAAATCGCTTCCCTTCTGGTTACGCTGGTTTTTTAACAAGCAGCAAAAAAAATATGGCCAGATGCTTCAACCCGCTCTAGTTTGGTCTAGAAAACCTTCATTGTTTGTTTTATTTGCCAGCATGTGGGCGCGATTAAGCCATAAGTCTTCTGCACTACCTGCAGATTTACGCGCTTTAATTCAAGTATATGTCGCCAAATTAACTTGGTGCCATTTTTGTGTCGATTTAAACAGCCTGACACTGATTAGCGAATCGGGTGGAGAAGAAAAATTACATGAACTAGATGACTGGCAAAACAGCTCAAAACTGTCTGAAGCTGAAAAAGCTGCGCTGGCCTGGACTAAAGCCATGTCTGGCGAAGGCTGTCAAATTGATGATCAGTTGCACAGCACTTTAAAGCAACATTTTTCTGAGCAACAGATTATGGAATTAACTGCCCTGATCTCTTTTCAAAATATGTCAGCCCGTTTTAATGCTGCATTGGACTTACCGTCTCAGGGTTTATGTGAAATGCCGGTTAAAAAGTAACCGGCATTTTTAGCAAGCATCACTATTAAGCAATTACTTCATGATAAGTCTCAACATGACTAGACGCGACCAATTCAGGCATTACTTGATGGAAGTAATCCTGGATTGATTGCTTATTACAATGAGCTTCAAATGCAGCCAAGTTAACAAATTTCTCAACAAAAGTTACCTTGTGGTCATTATCGCGACTTACATTTAACTCATATCGAATACAGCCTTCTTCACGACGGGTATCAGGAATCAGTGATGCCAGCGCTTCAACCAGCTGATCTGTTTTACCCTGATTGGCGACAAAGGTAGCAACACACACGATCTGTTGACGGTTAATTTTAATATCTGACATAACAATACTCTTGGATTAATGAATGTTGGCATTATCTGCTGCTAAGAATGATAACAGCACCGCTAAAAATATTCTGTTTAGCGTTTTGAATACATTAGATACAGGTCATTCTTTGTTTGCAACCAAGTAATTATAGCGAATCGACCTGCTGAACTTTTACGGTATGTAATCGATAACTAGCATCTGTATCAGTCAGTTACAAAAAAGGCGTAGCCAGAGCTACGCCTTTTTTATATTAATCAAACAGCCAAATAATTAATCGGTTTGAATACCAACAATAATCCAGCTAGCACCTTCAACAGAAATATCTCGCTCAAGATGCCAAGTATCAAAAATACCGTCTTCTGATTTTTCCAGTACGTCTTTACAAACGCCACGGAATAAAATACTGATTTCCGCGGTATCCCCAGTTTGATCGGCACGAACAATTTCAGCGGACAATTGAGTTACTTCAGTTTGCGGTGCCACCATCAGCTTATCTCGCTGCTGTTTTAGCGCAGCAAAAATCTCTGGACTGACATAGGTTTCAATCACATCTAACTCGCCTGAATTCCAGGCATTTTGCACCGTACGGTAATGCTCTAAAGAACCTTCAATGAAAGCGGCTTGATCAAAGCCCTCAGGCATATTAAATGGTACTTGTTCATTTTCAGCTATTGCCGAACTATTTGCCGTTGAAGACTGGGATTGATTGCTTTCAGAATTCTCTGGTGACATTTCAAATGCCTGTCGCTGCTGATTATTTGAATTGCCTTGTCCTGCTTCAGCACCTTGTCCAGCTGCAGCAAATGCGGGCCTGCCTTGGCTGGCTGAACGCGCTTTCAAACCTCGCAAAACTTTAAAGGCAATAAAAGCAATCGCTGCAATCATCAACATATCCATCATTTGCAGACCTTCGAATGCACCACTACCTAACAGTGCTGCAATCAGACCACCCGCTAGCAAACCGCCTAGCAACCCACCCAGCAAACCCTTCTTTGACGATTGATTTGCCGCATTATTAGTAGTGGCTTGCTTTTTTTGAGTGCTATTTTGAAATTGTGAAGTTTTTTGACTCTTGCCAAAGCCTCCACCGCCGCCCAAACGTTTGGCATTAGCCTCGCCTGCCATAGCGAAAATAAAAAAGAAACTAGTAAAAACTATAGTCATTGATTTTAATGAAAATAACCTAAAAGAACTGGAAGCAGTCATATAAAAAAGCCTAGAAATTTTATGGACAATACGGCCTTTTCAAATTCTCTGGCCGACATATTAAGTCAACCATACTAAGCTAGCGTCAAACAGAAGTCATCTTTTGACAACACCAGGAGATCACTCAGTTGAAACATTTCATCAGGTTACTATATGGAATTAATTAACAATTCGAGCATTTAGATTTTCCGACTTAATTTTCTTGATATAACAGCAGCTCTCGGTGGCTGGCGCACTTGAAATTTTCTAGGTTTTAGCATTGATCATTTTCACAAAAAAAGCCGAGATTCTCATCTCGGCTTTTTTTTGGAATTTGGCTTAATGTTCTAACGCTAGCTCGCCCCAAAGTCTTTTTAGTCGATCATCACGGCCACAACCACTGCGGTAATACTTATAGCGCCATGGGTTCTTCTTGGCATAATCCTGATGATAATCTTCTGCTGGATAAAACTTGCTAGCGGGCTTTAATTCGGTATAAATTCTTTCAAAACGCCCGCTCGCTTTTAAATCAACCAGACTTTTTTCTGCTGCTGCTTGTTGCTCTGGGTTGAGATAATAAATACCGCTGCGATATTGAGAGCCAGAGTCACAGAACTGGCGATTTTTTACAGTAGGATCGACATTATGCCAGAACACACTCAATAACTTCTCATAACTCACTTTGGACGGATCATAAGTCACCTTTACCGCCTCAGTATGCCCAGTACGACCAGCAGAGACTTGTTTGTAAGTTGGATTGCTTTGTCTTCCATCGGTATAGCCACTCACCGCCTCAATCACACCCTCAACTTTTTCAAAATCAGATTCGGTACACCAAAAGCAACCACTGGCGAAAATCGCTTCAGCTTTTTCCTGGGCATTAACAGAAAAAGTGCTTATGAGTAATAAAACGGGCAACAAGGAAATCTTTTTCAGCATCTTATAATTCTCAGTGGTTCTATGGAACAATCTTGCTTATAGGTACTTGGGCTTATTTTTTCAAGATTAGTTCATTCAACATTTTTAGTTCTGATAAAAACTAAAAAACCCCGCCTAAGCGGGGTTTTTTATAAAATGGGTCGAGCTAAGAAGAAGTAGAGTTTAGCGCTACATCATTCCGCCCATGCCGCCCATTCCACCCATGCCGCCCATATCAGGCATTGCAGGTGCAGCAGCATCAGCTGGTTCATCAGCAACCATGCACTCAGTAGTGATCATAAGACCCGATACTGAAGCTGCGTGCTGCAGTGCTGAACGCGTTACCTTAGTAGGATCCAAGATACCCATTTCAACCATATCGCCGTATACACCCTTACCAGCGTTATAACCGTAGTTACCTTCGCCGTTAGCGACTTCATTTTGTACTACTGAAGCTTCGTCGCCAGCGTTAGCTGCGATTTGACGCAAAGGAGAAGACATAGAGCGACGCAATAATGCGATACCGGCATTTTGGTCTTCGTTGTCACCGACCAAACCTTCGATTGCTTTTTGCGCACGAACCAGAGCAACACCACCGCCAGGAACAATGCCTTCTTCAACTGCAGCACGAGTTGCATGTAATGCATCTTCAACACGCGCTTTCTTTTCTTTCATTTCAACTTCAGTTGCTGCGCCAACCTTGATCACTGCAACACCGCCAGCCAATTTGGCTACGCGCTCTTGCAACTTCTCACGATCGTAATCAGATGAAGCTTCTTCGATTTGACGACGAATCAGGTCAACACGGCCAGCAATTGCCAAGCCTTCGCCTGCACCATCAACAATCACGGTTTCATCTTTAGAAACCTGAATTTTCTTAGCAGTACCTAAATGCTCAAGTGTCGCTGTCTCTAATGACAGGCCAATTTCTTCAGCAATTACGGTTGCGCCAGTCAAAACTGCAATGTCGTCTAGCATAGCTTTACGACGATCGCCGAAGCCAGGTGCCTTAACCGCGGCAACTTTCATTACACCGCGCATTGAGTTAACGACCAATGTTGCAAGCGCTTCGCCTTCAACATCTTCAGCAACGATTAATAATGGCTTGCCCGCTTTAGCAACGCCTTCCAGCAATGGCAGCATTTCGCGGATGTTGCCGATTTTCTTATCTACTAACAGAATAAAAGGCGCTTCTAGTTCAGCAGTCATGCTTTGCTGATCATTGATGAAGTAAGGAGACAGGTAACCGCGATCAAACTGCATGCCTTCTACTACATCTAACTCGTTGTTTAGGCCTGAACCGTCTTCAACGGTGATAACACCTTCTTTACCCACTTTACCCATCGCTTCAGCGATGATGTTGCCGATTTCTTCATCGGAGTTTGCAGAGATAGTACCTACCTGAGCAATCGCTTTATCATCATTACAAGGCTTAGACATCGCTTGTAATTCTACAACAGCAGCTTTAACAGCTTTATCAATACCGCGCTTTAAGTCCATTGGGTTCATGCCAGCAGCAACGGCTTTCATGCCTTCGCTCAGGATAGATTGAGCTAGAACCGTTGCAGTAGTCGTACCGTCGCCAGCAACATCAGAAGTCTGGGAAGCGACTTCTTTAACCATCATCGCACCCATGTTTTCAAACTTGTCTGCCAGTTCGATTTCTTTGGCTACTGAAACACCATCTTTAGTTACGGTAGGTGCGCCGAAAGATTTTTCTAAAATAACGTTACGGCCTTTTGGCCCCAGCGTTGTTTTAACTGCGTCAGCCAGAATATTTACACCCGCAACCATACGGCTACGAGCGTTATCACCAAATTTGACTTCTTTAGCCATGATAAAAATCCTTTAAAAAATTTTGTTCAAAACGGGAATGAAATAAATACGAAGCGATTAGCTTTTCAGCTTAGCCTTCAACGATGGCCAAAATGTCGCTTTCGCTCATTACCAGCAACTCTTCGCCATCAACCTTAACGGTTGAACTGCCGTAGCCACCGAACAAAACCTTGTCGCCTTCTTTAACAGCCAGCGCACGCACATCGCCATTATCCAAAATACGACCAGCGCCAACTGCTACGATCTCGCCCTGGTTAGGTTTTTCAGTCGCGGAACCTGGCAGTAAAATTCCACCAGCAGAAGTTGCTTCTTCTTCGCTGCGACGAATTACTACGCGATCATGCAACGGACGAATTTTCATTTCTATCTCCTGGTTCTATATATTCAGTAACTGCTTGTTAAGTAATTAGTTAACTTGACAATGCAGGTTTATATCAAATTTGGCCATTGTCTATCAGCCAGATACACCACGATGTTGGGGGTATGTAAAACCATTTCAATAGTTGAACAAAAAAAAATATCGGTGATAACGATTCTCAATTGCAACCATATCTGCAAATTAAAAGTGGTATAGTCGATAGGTCACTAGCCCGCTTGTAGACAGGAGTTCGCAATGACTGTTAAAGATCCGATGATTGCTTTTTGCAGCTGCCCCGACATTGAAATTGCTCGAAGGGTTTCCGATCAAATGGTAAGAGAAAAGTTGGCCGCTTGCGTCAGTTTATTTCCGGGAATCGAATCGATTTATCAGTGGCAAGATGAAATCGAGCATGCCCAAGAAGTCATGCTGATGATTAAAACCACCAAAGCCAATTGGAAATCATTAGAAAAACTGATTCTCGACAAACACCCATATGAACTACCTGAACTTATTGCAGTCGATATTAGCAACGGAATTCCCGATTATCTCAGCTGGATAGAAAAGCATACACAATGATTGTTCGCCTACTGCTCCTAATTATTAGCCTTGGCTGGCTGCCTGCAGCCCAAGCCAATTTTTTTTCTGACGAACCTGAAATTTTGCCTCAGGAGCAGGTATTTATTCCTGATCTGCTGCGAATATCGCAAAATCAGGTTAAAGCCAGTTTTACCATTTTGCCTGGCTACTATTTATACGATTTTCGCTTTAAGGCAACGGTATCAGAAGGTAGCCAGATTCAACCGGGCAAACTGATTCTGCCTCCAGGTAAACCGAAAAAGGATGATTTCTTTGGTGAGTTCAATGCTTACTTGCAAGAAGTCGACATCATCATTCCATTTAGTGGTGCCGAAAATAAGCCGATCAAGTTTACCTTGCATTGGCAAGGCTGCGCTGAAGCAGGCTTTTGTTATCCACCTGCTAGCAAAACCTTCGAACTGGATAAATTTGTAGGAGTTGCCAGTGAGATTGCTCTAGCAAACACAAACTATTCGCTGGATCAATTATCGAATGCCGATGACTTGTTCTTCTCTAGCCAACTGGCTGATTCTAGCTTGAGTTCAACCTTACTGATCTTTTTCCTAATCGGTATTGGCTTAGCATTTACCCCCTGCGTATTTCCAATGATGCCTATTTTGGCTGGCTTGATTGCGGGCGGTAACAAAAAATCCTTTAGCAAAACGCTGGTCATGAGCCTGATGTATGTCCAGGGCATGGCAGTTGCTTATGCAGTAATCGGCCTGGTATTTGGTTTGGCTGGGGCAAATTTACAAAGCGCGTTGCAGCATCCAGTTGTATTGATTGTCTTCAGCGTTATTTTTGTCATTTTAGCTCTGGGGATGTTTGGTTTTTACCAGCTACAAATGCCGGCAGCGATTCAAGCCAAATTGCAGCAAATCGGTGATAACGGCAGTTTGTTGGGTGCCTTTGTGATGGGACTGGCTTCAGCACTCATTGCTAGTCCATGTGTCACACCGGCATTAACTGGTGCGCTGTTGTATATCAGCACGCAAGGTGATGCATCGACCGGCATGGCTGCACTCTATGCAATGGGTATTGGCATGGGGATTCCGCTGATCGTTCTGGCGATCGGTGGCAATAAGTTAATGCCTAAATCCGGTAACTGGATGGACAAGATAAAGGTGATTCTTGGCTTTGGCCTGCTCGGTGTTGCGGTTTGGTTAATCAGCCGATTAATTAGTGACCCGACTGCATTGGTGTTATGGGGTATTTTATTAGTACTACTGGCCAGTCAGTTAGGTTTGGAAAAATCCGACACAGTTAATGGCCGATTCCGCCAAGGCATCGCGATTCTGATTCTGCTTTGGGGCGGCGTTATGGTTACCGGTGGTGCGCTGGGCAATAGAGATCCGCTTGCACCTTTAACTTCTGTACCTCAAACCTACTCAAGTAGCGCTTCTAATCCTGCTAATTCAATTTCAATCACTGCTGATCATGCAAATTTTAAGGATATTCGGGGACTAGATGCACTACTTGCCGAAGTAGGCAACGGCCAGCCAGTAATGCTCGATTTCTATGCCGATTGGTGTGTCAGCTGCAAAGTCATGGAGCGAGATGTATTCCCCGACCCTCAGGTACAACAGGCACTGCAAGGCTACAAGCTGTTGCGTAGCGATGTGACTGCCAACGATGCAATTGATCAAGGGCTAATGTCGAACTTTGGAGTGATCGCGCCGCCAACATTACTGTTTTTTGATGCAAATGGGATGGAACTTCGCCAATTTCGCATAACGGGCGAAAAAGATCGTGAGCAGTTCTTATCTCACCTGAAAAAACTCAACTCAGTTCTTTAGCCCCTCCTTCTACGGCCGCAAAACAACCTTTTGCGGCCCAAAAAGACTGTCCAAACGGTCAGCATATGTTGCGAACGTGCAGCGATCTTCGGTTTTCTGGACAAAAACTAGCCTTTGGTGCAAAATTTGTCGCAATCGGATCATCGGGACGAATATTCATGGCCAAATTGCTGGTGCTTCACGGACCAAACCTAAACATGCTGGGTGTTAGAGAACCTGGTCATTATGGTGCGGACACCTTGGATAGTATTAATCAGGGTTTGATTAACACAGCAAAGCAGGCAGGTCATCAGCTTGAGGCATTTCAAAGCAATGCCGAGCATCTATTGATCGACCGAATCCACCAGTCCCACGGTGAAATCGATTTTATAATTTTTAATCCAGCTGCATTTACCCACACTAGCATTGCGCTGCGGGATGCCCTGCTGGCGGTTTCTATTCCGTTTATCGAAGTGCATCTTTCTAATGTGCATGCTCGGGAAAGTTTCCGCCATAAGTCATGGTTTTCTGATATCGCAATCGGCGTGATCTGTGGGCTGGGTCCCAAAGGCTATCAACTAGCGCTGGCGTCTGCGCTGGAGCGCTTGGCTAAACCGGCAAGTTAAGAGATATATCAATGGACATTCGTAAGATTAAAAAACTGATCGACTTGGTTGAAGATTCTGGCATTGCTGAACTTGAGATTTCTGAGGGTGAAGAATCTGTTCGCATCTCTCGCTACTCTCCAGCACCGACCCATTATGCAGCTGCACCTGTTGCGGCGGCTCCGGTTGCTGCTGTAGCACCTGCTGCTGTTGAAGCAGCTCCAGCGGCTGAAGTCATTGCAGGCCACCAGGTTAAATCCCCAATGGTGGGTACTTTCTATTCTGCGCCATCTCCAGGTGCTAAGCCTTTCGTTACTGAAGGTCAGAAAGTCAAAAAAGGCGACACCTTGTGCATCATCGAAGCGATGAAAATGCTCAACCAGATCGAAGCAGACAAATCTGGCATCGTGATGGCGGTATTGGCTGAAAATGGCCAACCAATCGAGTTCGGCCAGCCACTGGTTACCATTCAATAAATCGCAGGAGGCTCACTACCCATGCTTGAAAAGGTAGTTATCGCCAACCGTGGCGAAATCGCTCTGCGAATTTTGCGAGCTTGCCGGGAACTCGGCATTAAAACTGTTGCAGTTCACTCAGATGTAGATCGTGATTTGCTGCACGTTCGCTTGGCAGACGAAACGGTTTGTATTGGCCCTGCAGATTCTTCTGCCAGCTATTTGCAGATCCCATCGATCATTAGCGCCGCTGAAGTCACTGATTCAGTTGCGATTCACCCTGGCTATGGCTTTTTGGCAGAAAATGCTGACTTTGCTGAACAGGTAGAAAAAAGTGGCTTTACATTTATCGGCCCTAAGCCAGAAACCATCCGCCTAATGGGCGATAAGGTCAGCGCGATTGCGGCGATGAATAAAGCGGGCGTACCTTGCGTACCAGGCTCTGACGGCCCATTGGGTGATGATCCTGAACGCAATATACAAGTTGCCCGTGAGATTGGTTATCCGGTGATGATCAAGGCTTCTGGTGGCGGCGGTGGTCGTGGCATGCGAGTAGTTCATAGTGAAGCGGCATTATTAAACGCCATTTCCTTGACCAAAAGCGAAGCCTTATCTTTCTTCAGTAACGACATGGTTTACATGGAAAAATTCCTTGAAAACCCTCGTCACATTGAAATTCAGGTACTGGCTGACGGCCAAGGCAACGCAATTCATCTGGCAGAGCGCGATTGCTCAATGCAACGCCGTTGTCAGAAAGTGGTTGAAGAAGCACCTGCACCTGGCATTAGTGAAGAAGTGCGACAGCGCATTGGTGGTCGTTGCGCACAAGCTTGCGTAGAAATTGGTTATCGCGGTGCCGGTACGTTTGAGTTCTTGTTCCAAGACGGTGAATTTTACTTCATCGAAATGAACACTCGAATTCAGGTAGAGCACCCGATCACTGAAGAAATCACTGGTGTGGATTTGGTTCGCGAGCAGCTTTTGATTGCTTCTGGCCATCCATTATCACTTAAGCAGTCTGATATTAAGGTGAAGGGCCACGCGATCGAATGCCGTATCAACGCAGAAGATCCGGTTACCTTTATCCCAAGCCCTGGCAAGATTGATTTCTTCCATGCTCCTGGTGGGCCGGGCATCCGTTTTGATTCCCATATCTATAACGGTTATGTGGTGCCTCAGTATTACGATTCACTGCTCGGTAAGCTCATCAGCTACGGCACCGATCGTGATGCCGCGATTCGCAAAGCACTTATTGCTTTGGATGAAACGGTTATCGAAGGCATCAAAAGTAATATCGATCTTCACAAGGAAATCTTGCGTGACACCCAGTTCCAACAAGGTGGCACTAACATCCATTACCTTGAGAAAAAGCTCGGACTTTAATCGAGCCTTTCGCTATTATCTCAGGCCCGGTTTATACCGGGCCTTTTTTTTGTTTTAGGAAGTAGTAATGCCCTGGATCCAAATTCAATTATCCACCACCGAACAACAGCAAGAACAGTTTGAAGATTTATTGCTGGCTGCTGGTGCGGTTTCTGTCACGCTGCAAAACAATGGTGATGCCCCCATTCTGGAACCATTGCCTGGCGAAACGCCGTTATGGGGGAAGTTGCGGGTAATCGGCCTGTTTGAAGCAGATATCGATGTGAATCAGGTCACAAATTTCCTAAAAGAGCAGGTTGCAGTTGACCCGTTACCCGGCCTGAAAATTGAAGCGTTGGAAGACAAAGATTGGCATCGCGCTTGGATGGATGAATATCACCCCGTTCACTGCGGCGGTGAGTTATGGATCTGCCCTAGCTGGCTTGATGCGCCTCACCCTGAAGCGGTCAATGTCAGATTAGACCCTGGCATGGCTTTTGGTACCGGTACTCACCCAACTACTTTCCTTTGTCTAAAATGGTTAGCCGATCATCCCCCACAAGATTTACAGGTAATAGACTTCGGCTGCGGCTCAGGCATACTGGCTGTAGCCGCTGCACTACTGGGTGCAAACGTAGTTGATTGTATTGATATTGACCCTCAAGCTTTGCTCGCTACACGCGATAATGCTGAAAAGAATTCATTGAGTGAACAGCAAATCCGTAGCTGGTTGCCAGAACATGCTCCAGATTCGGTTGCTGACCTGTTAATCGCCAATATTTTAGCTGGCCCGTTGATAGAGCTTTCCTCTGAAATGGCAGCTAGAGTAAAACCAGGTGGTAAACTGGTGTTATCCGGTATACTTGAACATCAAGTACCGGCAATGCTCGATTGTTATAGCCAATGGTTTGAAATGTCCGAGCCAGAAATCCACCATGAAGGTTGGGCTCGACTGGACGGAATCAGAAAAGGAAACCGCTAGCTCATGTCTCAACAGCTTCACACTCGTTGCCCTCACTGTTCCAGTGCATTCCGTTTTGATGCCGAATTACTGGATATTGCTAATGGCCGAGCCAAATGTGGAGACTGTAAACAGGTATTTAATGCCAGTGCTTGGCTGATTGATGTCCCTTCTGATATCAACAGCCAGCTAGAAAGTATTGTTGATCAATACCAGCTGGATGCATTAACAGAGCTAGGTTCCCCTTCTCAAGGCTTGGGTGATTTGGATCTGTCGGCAGACTTTTCTTTCTCTGCTAAAGATCCTGAACCCCAGCCTGAAACACCAAAACAGCCTCAAACAAAATCAGACAACGACCGTATCGAACCAGTCATGTCTGAAGCTGAAACCAGCCCTACCACACAGATTCAACCCGATCCGAAAGTACGACCAGCCGCCCCTAAGCGGCCGAAAGCGGCTCCGCAGCAGGCTCCTAAGCTAACTCCTGCTGCGGTACAACAGTCGCCGATTAAAGCGAAATCTAAGCCAACAATTGAAGCGGAAATAGCCGCTCTGGAAGCCCAGTTAGACGCAGAAGAATCACTCGATCATACGACACAGCAAGAAGCTTCGGTTATCGCTACAGAAAAAATGGCCGCCAGCAAGCAAACAGATATTCGCGCCACAGTTGGGCCAGATGCATTGGATCAAACTGATCTTGATTTCTCTTTAAATACCGCACCCGAAGATATTAGCGATGATATGGCTGCTTTGGTTAACCAGTCGTCCAATGAAGATGACCCTGCTCTGGGTCAGGTTGAAGATATCAACCTCCATGATCTAAATAGCGATGAATTAAGCAACGATGAAGCAGAAGCTTTGTTTGCTACTAATCCAGCGTTTGCATCTAACCTGAGCCTTGAAGACGAAGATATTCACCTCGATGACTTTGACCTTTTTAACCAACAAGACGGCGAATCGCTTCAACCGGCTAATGCACCGCTCAAATCACCAATCAGCGCTAAGAATCGTCAGCGCAACGAAGAAAGAGACAAGGTACTTGAGCAGTTAATGGGTGAAGAGACTGCCAAAAAACGCAGCAGTGTCCGACCATTAATTTGGTTGCTACTCGCCACGATTATCGTGGTAGTCGGTGCGGGTGAATGGATCTGGCTGCAAAGAGATACCTTTGCTCATCAAGATAACCGCCGACCTTGGTTAGAAACCATGTGTGGCGTGATTGGCTGTGAAGTACCGGCTTATCGCAATCTGAAAAAAATCGCCATCAGCAACCGCGACATGCGCAGTCACCCAGACGACCCTCAAGGTTTGCAGCTAAATGCATTGCTGACAAACAAGGCGCAATGGCACCAACAATTACCAGAGCTCGACTTAAGTTTTTCAGATATCAAGCAGCAAGTAATCGCCCAACGGATCTTCAAACCAGAAGAATATTTACGTGACAAAGGCTTGTTAAATAAAATGATGAAGCCAGATTTACCGGTGCAAATCCAGCTAGAGCTTAAAGATCCGGGTGAAAGCGCAGTCAACTTTGAGCTCAAGCTAATCGAGCCAGAGCGAACAACACTTTTCTGATCTCGCGCATTCGGTTATAGTGCGCGTCCCTAAAATCCCGGCGCTAGACGACATGAAAATTGGCCCTTTCCAGCTATCCAGCCAATTACTTGCCGCTCCTATGGCAGGGGTAACAGACCGTCCTTTTCGTAAGCTTTGCCGTGACTTTGGTGCAGGCCTGGCGACATCAGAAATGATCAGCTCAGATCCTAGCCTTAAAAACTCCAGAAAAAGCACCTTACGGCGAATTACTGCCAAAGATAACGAACTAGAGCCTGTCTCAATTCAAATTGCCGGTACTGATCCACAAGCGATGGCGCAAGCTGCCGCATACAATGTCGATCAGGGCGCGCAAATCATCGATATCAACATGGGCTGCCCGGCCAAGAAAGTCTGTAACAAGCTTGCCGGTTCGGCCTTAATGAAAGATGAAGCGCTGGTTGCTGATATTTTAAAAGCAGTAAAAGCAGCAGTCGATGTGCCGGTCACGCTAAAAATTCGCACCGGTTGGGATCGTCAAAACAAAAACGCTTTGAATATTGCTCGAATCGCCGAAGCGGAAGGCATCGCTATGTTGGCAGTTCATGGACGAACTCGAGAAGATCTATATAAGGGCGAAGCAGAATATGACACCATTACCGAAATAAAGCGCAGTATTAGCATTCCATTAGTGGCGAATGGTGATATCAACAGCCCAAAAAAAGCAGCCGAAGTGCTGAAAAAAACCGGCGCTGATGGTTTGATGATTGGTCGTGCCGCCCAGGGGAAACCTTGGATTTTCCAACAGATCAATCATTATTTAGAAAACAATACATTGCTTGCAGAACCAGCGCCTGAGCACATCCACCAGTTAATGACTCAGCACCTGGAAGGTCTTTACCACCACTACGGTGAAGTAATGGGACCTCGTATTGCACGCAAACACGTTGGTTGGTATCTGGCTGAACAGCCTTTTGGTAGCGAAGTTCGCCGCCACTTTAACCAACTACAAACGACAGAAGCGCAGCAGCTGCTTTTGACCAATTTCTTCCAAGCGCTGGCTGCTCAGCAGTTAGCACCATGGATCAATAGCCTTGAAAGATCATGAATAAAGCCAAGACCCAACATTCCGATAGCCGCCCTCTCACTTTACGTGAGCAGGCGCGCGCCGCTGTAAAAGATTATTTCCACCACCTGGATGGCCAGGAAGCGGTCGAAGTTTACCAAATGGTACTGGCAGAGATTGAAGCGCCTCTGATTGAGGAAACACTGGAATATACTGGTGGCAATCAGAGTAAAGCCGCGCGAGTTTTAGGACTCAACCGGGGCACATTCAGAAAAAAAATGAAGCTTTACGATCTGGAGTAACCTCTACTTCTAAAAAAGAGACAGAGCAGTAGAGGACCACTCCAGTTCGCCATCTTAGTGGTTAAAAGGAGTATCCCATGTCTTCAGCGAAACCGATAAAACGTGCGCTATTAAGTGTTTCAGACAAGTCCGGGCTGGTCAGTTTTGCCCGAGATTTAGCAGCAATGGGCGTTGAGCTGCTATCAACCGGAGGCACTTACCGGTTGCTGCAACAGGAAGGCGTTCCTGTAGTTGAAGTATCTGACTACACAGGTTTTCCTGAAATGATGGACGGCCGGGTGAAAACCCTCCATCCAAAAATTCATGGTGGCTTATTAGGCCGTCGTGGCACAGATGATCAGATCATGTCAGAACATGGCATTAATCCGATCGATCTGGTGGTGGTCAATTTATATCCTTTCCAGCAAACCATCGCCCGCGATGATTGCGATTTGCCAATGGCAATCGAAAACATCGATATTGGTGGGCCGACTATGCTGCGCTCTGCGGCTAAAAATCATAAAGATGTCAGCGTTGTGGTTGATGCGACAGATTATGATTTAATTCTGGCAGAAATGCGGATCAATGGCGGCGCAGTAAGCTCGCAAACTCGCTTCCATTTGGCGACCAAAACCTTTGAGCATACTGCTCAATATGATTCAGCAATTGCGAATTATCTGGGTTGTCGTGCCAATCAAAATGGCGAGCCTCAAGAGCCTGCCTCTGACTTTCCTCGTACCTTTAACCGCCAATATACCAAGCATTCTGATATGCGATACGGTGAAAACCCGCATCAAAAAGCCGCTTTTTATGTTGAAGCGGGCCATCAGGAAGCTTCGGTTGCTACCGCAGTTCAAATTCAGGGTAAGGCACTTTCTTATAACAATGTTGCTGACACCGACGCTGCTTTGGAATGTGTAAAGAGCTTTATTGAGCCGGCCTGTGTCATCGTCAAACATGCCAACCCTTGTGGAGTTGCTACGGGTGAAAATCAGTTAGAAGCTTATCAACGGGCTTTTAAAACTGATCCAACCTCAGCCTTTGGCGGCATTATTGCTTTTAACCAACCATTAGATGCGGCGACTGCCCAAGCAATCATCTCCCAGCAATTTGTTGAAGTGATTATCGCTCCATCAGTCTCGATTGAAGCTAGAGAAATTGTCTCAGCTAAAGCCAACCTTCGTCTGCTGGAATGCGGCGCATGGGAAACTACCACCGCTGATTATGATTTTAAAAAGGTCAATGGTGGCTTACTGATTCAAGATCGTGATTTGGGTGAAATTACCCAAGGCGATCTAAAAGTCGTTTCCAAGCGCAAGCCAACTGAACAACAGATTGCTGACTTACTGTTTGCCTGGAAAGTAGGCAAATTTGTTAAGTCTAATGCAATAGTTTACGCCCGTGACGGTATGACTATCGGCGTCGGTGCAGGTCAAATGAGCCGGGTATATTCTGCGAAAATTGCAGGTATTAAAGCGGCTGATGAAAACCTTGAAGTTGCCGGTTCAGTAATGGCATCTGATGCTTTCTTCCCATTCAGAGACGGCATAGATGCAGCAGCTAAAGCTGGTATTCATGCCATCATTCAGCCCGGTGGCTCAATGCGCGATGAAGAAGTAATTGCTGCAGCTGATGAACATGACATGGCGATGGTATTCACTGGAATGCGTCACTTCCGTCATTAATAAAATGCAAAATGTAGGTTAGAAAAACATCTGCGCCTTCTGACAATTAAATAAGTCAGATGGCGCAGGTGACTGCCAAGAATGGTGGAATTACCGAGAAATGAAACGATCATTTTCGGTTTAATCCAATCTACGTATCTTTTAAATGGTGATTTTTTTCCGTCCTTATTCATTGCGGAGGCAGAACATGAAGGTGTTGATCATAGGCGGTGGTGGCCGCGAACACGCATTAGCATGGAAAGTTGCACAAAATAATCAGGTAGAAAAAGTTTTTGTTGCACCGGGAAATGCCGGCACTGCAACAGAAAGTAAAACTGAGAATGTTGCGATCTCCGCAGAAGATGTCGCCTCATTGGTTGAATTTGCTGCAGCCAATAAGGTTGATTTAACCATTGTTGGCCCAGAGGCGCCGCTGGTTATTGGTGTAGTCGATGCCTTCCAAAAAGCCGGTTTACGTTGTTTTGGCCCTAGCCAATCAGCAGCTCAGTTGGAAGGCTCTAAAGCATTTACCAAAGACTTTCTTGCCCGTCATAACATCCCTAGCGCCGATTACCAAAACTTCACAGAAGTTGAACCAGCACTGGCTTATCTGAAGAAAAAGGGCGCGCCTATTGTTGTCAAAGCCGACGGCTTAGCGGCAGGTAAAGGGGTTATCGTTGCTGAAACCTTACAACAGGCAGAAGCCGCCGTTGTGGATATGCTGTCTGGTAATGCTTTTGGTGACGCGGGATGTCGGGTCGTCATCGAAGACTTCCTGCAGGGTGAAGAAGCCAGCTTTATCGTGATGGTTGATGGTAAAAATATTTTACCTATGGCAACTAGCCAAGATCATAAACGCGTTGGCGATGGTGATATGGGACCAAATACTGGCGGCATGGGGGCTTATTCTCCAGCACCAGTGGTTACCGATGAAATCCATCAGCTCATCATGCAGCAGGTGATCATTCCAACCGTCGAAGGAATGGCCGCAGAAGGTATGCCTTATACCGGTTTTTTGTATGCCGGACTAATGATCGAAGATGGTCAACCTCGAGTGATTGAGTACAACTGCCGCTTTGGTGATCCAGAAACCCAGCCTATTCTGATGCGTATGCAATCCGATATGGTTGAGCTGTGCAACTTGGCTTTGGATGGCAAATTAGATCAGGCAACCGCTAAGTGGGATCCTCGTAAAGCGGTCGGTATTGTTCTCGCTGCCGGCGGTTATCCTGCTGACTATGGCAAAGGGCATGTTATCTCTGGCCTCGGCCAGGAAGGCGCTGACCAAAAAACATTTCATGCCGGCACTACCTTAATTGATGATCAGGTAGTGACCAGTGGCGGACGGGTACTTTGTGCCACTGCCCTGGGTGACTCGGTGTTGCAAGCGCAGCAATCAGCCTATCAATTAGCTAGCAGCATCAGCTGGCAAAATGTTTTCTTCCGTAAGGATATCGGTTATCGGGCAATTGCCCGGGAAACATCTGAAAGCTAAAGCAACTGTTTTTTTGTCAATTAAAAAAGCCTGAAAGCATTTTGCTTTTGGGCTTTTTTTTACATTTGAAAGACCACATTTCCTTAGAAATAGCGAACCTTAGCGTTATATTGGTGTCTGCTAAATAATCAAAAGAATAACCGAGGATAATCTCTTGCCGCGTGCTCTATTTCTTTGCACAGGAAATTCCTGTCGCAGCATTATCGGTGAAGCACTTTTAAATCATCTTGGAGGCACTCACTGGCAAGCCTTTAGTGCAGGAAGCCAGCCACTTGGTCAGGTCAATCCTAATGCGGTTGATGTATTAAAACGCCACAGCATTCAAATTGAAAACTTCTCAAGCCAGAGCTGGAATGAGTATCAGCAGGATTTTGATTTAATTATTACCGTATGTGGCAACGCTGCAGAAGAAAACTGCCCCGTTCCTAATTCCGATAAATTATCAGTTCATTGGGGATTAGAAGATCCAGCACATGCAACGGGAACGGCTGAAGAGATAGCTACTGCTTTTGATCGAACTTATTTTGAGCTAGAAGCACGAATCAAAGAGTTGCTAACGCTCGATTGGTCAAAACTCAATCAACAACAGCGTCAGCAACATTGCTTGCAGATTCACCAACAGATGCTGCTGGCTAGCTAAAGACTAATAATTCAAACTTAAGCCCAGCATTGCGCCTGGGTTTGAGTCATCACTTTCAATTGCTGCTAATAAAGAGAACCTTTGACCCAGTGGCAAGGCAACACTTGCTCGAGTATAAATAGCCGAACTCAGCGCTTCTCGATGCCCAAATGACAATTCTGCTTGTAGATTCCATGAAGTTAAGAGTGTTCTGGCGCCCACTAAAACCTCATTGCCTTGGTTAGAAAAACGAATGCCATTCGTTTTATCCAACTGTCGAAAAACACCAAAACCGGCAAATAGATCAAACTCATTAAAATGGATCACCCTCATAGCACCAAAACGATACTCTTCTTTTGCTCTAGTTTGCCCGATACCGCTTTCAGTGAAATCAACTGAGAATGTCCGCTGTCCCACCCATGCGTAGGTATCTTCGGCTAAAGAAAACATCAAATTGAAGCTGGTCCCCGATAAATCATCGCCCAACTCAACATCTTTGAGAGTTTGTTGAAAATAGCCAAACTCTGCTTGACGGTATTCAATACTTGGCGAGTCAGCAAAAACCTGAGAAACAAAACTAGTTATGATAATTAGCAATCCGTTAAAAAATAGATTTTTTTTCATTTGGTTACCTGCAGCTCCCTTGCAAACCATTTTTATTAGCTACTGCAAAGCCTAGCGTTTCCCTAACTTCCTTGCTGCTTTGAATACTCGTTTTACGAAAAACATGGAGTAATCGTTGGTTATGGCATAATGTTTTTCTATGACCCATCGATACCTATAAATTCTAATGTCTCAACGTTACCCCATAGTTGCTGTTACTGGATCATCTGGTGCAGGTACCACCACCACTCGAGAAGCCTTTGAACGAATCTTTGTGCGTGAGGGTATTCATGCGGCAATTGTTGAAGGCGATAGCTTTCATCGCTATAACCGAGTGGAAATGGAGCAGCAGCTGACCAAGGCAGAGCAAGAAGGCAAAACGCTCAGCCATTTTGGTCCTAAAGCCAACTGCTGGGACAAGCTAGAAACGCTATTCAAAAGCTACGGCGAAACAGGTACCGGACAAATTCGTCGTTATTTGCACAACTTCGAAGAAGCCATTCCACTCAAACAACAACCAGGCACATTTACCTCTTGGCAGGAAATGCCTGAGCATACTGACTTGTTGTTTTATGAAGGATTACATGGCGGTGTAGTGACCGAATCAATCGATGCAGCGCAATATGTCGACCTGCTAATCGGCCTGACACCGATCGTCAATCTAGAATGGATTCAGAAAATCCATCGCGATGTAAATACTCGCGGCTACTCTCCGGAAGCGATTGCCCATACGATTATTCACCGTATGCCTGATTATGTTCACTATATAACGCCTCAGTTTTCTCGTACTCACGTGAACTTCCAACGGGTGCCCACAGTGGATACTTCCAACCCATTTGTCTGGAGCGAAATCCCTCCCGCCGATGAGAGTTTCGTAGTGATTCGCTTCCGAGATCCCAAGGGCATCGACTTCCCTTATTTCTTGCAAATGATCGATGGCGCTTTCATGTCAAAGCCCAATACGATCGTAGTTCCAGGCGGAAAAATGGGTTTTGCAATGGAGCTAATGTTAACGCCAATGGTCCACCAATTACTGGAAGATCGGAATTGGTTCTAAGTCTGTCTAGAAACAGTTCACTAAATAGATAACAGGCAAGGCGGAAAACTAGCAAGATTCCTAATCTGGAAGCAACACAGATATGGAGATCCATTAT
Source organism: Pelagibaculum spongiae (assembly GCF_003097315.1). NCBI lineage: Bacteria > Pseudomonadati > Pseudomonadota > Gammaproteobacteria > Oceanospirillales > Pelagibaculum > Pelagibaculum spongiae. The sequence goes on along the minus strand of NZ_QDDL01000008.1, from coordinate 6,894 downwards.
GAGGCCTGCTTCTTACTCACTCGTTTGTTTATCAATTTTGATGGTTTTAGGTTGCAGCGCTCCTTCAGAAAGCAATCCTGGAACCCGATTACACGGAAGTGAAACTCCAGCCACAGAGCCAGATCCGGAAGTAACACCTGAGCCCGTAGTTACACCTGAGCCCGTAGTTACACCTGAGCCCGTAGTTACACCTGAGCCCGTAGTTACACCTGAGCCCGTAGTTACACCTGAGCCCGAGGTTACACCTGAACCCGAGGTTACACCTGAACCGGAGCCAACGCCTGATCCAGAGCCAACGCCTGATCCAGAGCCAACGCCTGATCCAGAGCCTACGCCTGACCCAGAGCCTACGCCTGTTCCAGCTCCAAGCGTTGCTAATATTGCAGCCCCTTTACACCAAGGTATCGCTTTATCGGCATTACGAACTTATGAGCTTAATGATCCTGGTGTTTTAAACGCTATAAATTTCCTTGGTGCTAACGCCAGCAGAATACGAGTTGAGCCTGATTATTTCCCAGGTTCTAGTTATTCAGCAAATAATCAAAATGATTTTAATACCAGAAAGCAACAAGTCAGACAAAATCCATGGCAGCAATTTGGAAGCAGTAGAGAAAATCGTGCAGAAGATTATTTTGCAACCCAGCAAACCAGACAAGTCATTAATAGTTTGAAAAACAATGGCGTTAATGTTTTTTTAATTGCTAATTCAACGATTGATCGTGTGCAACGCTCTATTAATTCAAATGATAGCGCCACCCAATGGAATGCCCGCTGGCAATTATGGAACCAGTATTACACTTCTACTTTTTGGTTAGCAAAAAACTTTGGTATTAGCCGAATTGAAATTAAAAATGAGCCACAACTTTCTAGATGGAGTTATTCTGACTGGGAAGCAGCTCTGCAGATTGCTCGTGATGCAATTCATGCCGCAGTTAATGATCACAATACCGCAACAGGCCAAAGCCTAATCGCAGAAATTGCTGCACCAGTCACTGCACACAATTATTTCTCCAACACTAAAAATGGTATTACTTGGGGAAAAGATATTTTTGAAAACAACACTTCAACCTTCGGTGACGGTGCAGTTGAAGGTGGCAAATTATTCGATCTATTTGATTATCACATTTACCGTTGGGGTGATATTTTACAACAAGATATCCGTGATCTTAAAACAGCAATGAATGACAGCGACAGTGATCCATTGCCAATTGTTTTATCAGAATTAAATTCTATTTCTCATGGTTATAGTCGCTACCATGAAACTGACAATGATCAGCCCCGCGATGCGGCAAACTTTGCTTCTTCTATTTTGGCAGCAAACAGTGAAAACCTTGGAAATGGTGGTTATTATGCATTTCAGTTAGGTCGTCATGAAGGGCTTCATAGAGATACTGTAATTAGTGACTTACCTAATTGGACCAACAATTCTAATGGTTTAATTTGGCTGCATCGGAATGGTTATACCGGCAATAATAAAGGTCTATCATTTGTTGGTGGTTTAACTCGCTCAGCATGGGCGCTGCATTGGGTACATACTTATTGTGGCCAAGCCAGTCGAATATATCCTTTGCAATTATCAGGAACAGCCGAAGCTTTAGCTTGTCGTGATAGCCGAGATGGAGCCATGACGATCATCGCAGCCAATCCGACCAACAATAACTTAACGCTAAACAGAAATGAAATCTGGCCTGCAGCGAACTTGTTACCACAAATTCTGTCAGGAACAATTAGTGCAAACCACAGTGGTTTCACCTCAAAAATTAACAGCAATGTTTCTAGATTAACCGTTGCTAGTAATTCAGTTGCCATCTGGCAATGGCAGCAAAATAATCCAAGTGAATTATCACTTAATCGAAGTGCGTTAGTTCATCAAGGTAGTGCTACTTCTTCTAACGGTGAATTACGAATTCAAACGCGCTCAACTAACAATCGTCAACTTGCAGTCTTAGAGTTTGATCTTTCTGAAATCGATTTAAGCGATGCGCGCAAGATATTGGTAAAGCTGCCATTACGAGTATCGACTAGTAACCATGCAGACCCTGTGTTACAGATCCGTGATTTAGGTGATCGCGATTGGACTGGAAATGATATTAATTGGAATGCTGCAACCGGTTTGGTAAACACTTTTTTGGCTAGCAGCACCGTATTATCTGAAATCCCACAAAATTATACGTCTGGCTTAGGATTAGCGGGTGAATTTGTCGGTGAGATCCGCGTGAGTGGTAATTCAACTAAAGATTACTGGTTAGATATCAGTAAATATATTCAGCCAGGCCAAACCCATTTACGATTACAAGTTGCCCGCGCGATTCGCCGCTTATATAACAGTGCAGGAAACCGAGCTTGGGATGCCGAGAGCTTTTATCTTAAAACCGGTGATGTAAAACTAGAAATTTATTAATTATTAAAACTAAAACACCAAGGATGGTGTTTTAGTTTTAATTGCTTAAATGCATCACCACTTCTCTTGCACCTGAATAATATCGATGTTCCCATAAATAAACACCCTGCCAGGTACCTAGTAATAATCGTCCGCGCTGAAATGGAATCGATAAACTGCTGGCCGTTAATGCCGCTTTAATATGCGCAGGCATGCCATCTGAGCCTTCCAATGTATGCGTGTAGAGCGGGTCATTTTCTGGCACTAACCGATTCAGCCATTGTTCAAGGTCATACTTAGCGCTCGGATCGGCATTTTCCTGTATCAAAAGGCTGGCTGAAGTATGACGAATGAACAAAGTACATAAGCCTTCTCCAAGATCACTATCGATCACTATGTGTTCAAGCTGCCGAGTAAACCCATGTAGCGCTTGCCCTGTAACCTTGATAGAGAAACGCTCAATCATGCGAATCATTACCCTCTTAATACAAAGTAGCTAGAGATATTGGTAGGCTGAAGTCTAATCAATGCTCGCCACTTATCATCAACTACCTCATCAATGATATTGACCTGAGGCCGAATCCGCCTATCCTATTCGGTCTAGATATCTGCAACACAGCTAGTCCACAGCTTTGCAGCCAAAAAATTAGTTGCCTGACCGGTTTTCAAGGAGTTATCCCATGCGTCGTTTAAGCCCTTTAGATCATTTGATCAGCCAGTTGGATAGCGCCTTGCTTACCCTGAAAACCAAGGGAGCAACCACCGCACGGCCCAATCCAGCGGAAGATGAAACCTGTGATGATTTAACCGATCAGGAACAAAAGCACATTGCAGGACTGATGCGAATTAATCATACCGGTGAAATTTGCGCCCAGGGTTTGTACCAAGGCCAAGCGCTAACCGCCAAGCTACCTGAAGTCAGAGCGCAAATGGAGCAAGCGGCCGTTGAAGAGAATGATCACTTGCAGTGGTGTAAATCTCGAATTGAAGAACTCGATAGCCATACCAGCATTCTCAACCCAGCTTTCTATGCACTATCTTTTGGAATGGGTGCGCTTGCCGGTAAAGCGGGTGATAAATGGAGCCTTGGTTTTGTTGCTGAAACCGAGCACCAGGTACTAAAACACCTCGATAGTCATCTGTCACAAATGCCTAGCAAAGATCAAAAAAGCCGGGCGATTTTAGAACAAATGAAAGAAGACGAAGCCCATCACGAAGAAGTTGCCAAACAAGCCGGTGGTGCAGACTTACCATTACCGATTCGTCTCGGCATGGGCTTAATCAGCAAAGTGATGACCACAAGCACTTACAAGATCTAAACCCTTGCGTGCAATGAATCGATACCTAAAACGGTAGAAATTTTTTTCTGCCGTTTTGTTTATCTAGCCTCTAATAAAAAAACAATATTTAGGGATAGAAAATGCCAAAGCTGTTTATGGTATATCTCGGTGGAAAAGCGCCCAAAGCAAATATCGAATTGCATGATATTCAATTCGTTGTCGGTGAATCAATCGATGATACTTTCGATACCTTAAAACAAAATTGGTTTGGCACTGTGCAAGGTTTGCATCTGGATAGTTACTGCCACATCGCTTCTGCTGATGGCTATCAAATCAGCCTTAGCGAACAGCCAGCCACCGATGGCCCACATTTATACTTTGTAAACATTGGCGGCTATCAACCAGAAAGCATGGCCGAGCTACACCAATTCGATTTATTTGTCGCAGACACGCCGGTCAATGCTAAGCAGAAAGCCTTAAAAAGCTTATTAAATAACTCTGAACTTCAGCACAAAGATAATTTATATGATGTTGATGATTGCTTAAGCATTCGAAAAATTGGGCAATATTACATTCATTTAAACGAATTGTTTGAGCGTCAAACTAAAAAGCTAAAGCCTGATTGGTATGGTTATCGAGTGATTGGATAAACCCTGTAAAGAACATAAAAAAATCCCGCTGACTCAGTCAAGTCAACGGGATTTTATTTTTTAAAGCGACTCGCAATCGTATTTTATTTGACGCTAGCTACTGCTGTTGCAGGACGAACCTTCAAAAAGAAAGTGATTGTTGCGATAACGGTTGCCGATAAACCAATGATGGTGGAAGTCGTCATATCCAGACCAAAACCAATTTGCGCACTTCCTAGGTAAGTAAAAGTAACCGCTGTCATAAACATTGCTGGCAAGGTACAGATCCAGTGCAGTTTACCTTCACGCAACAAGTAAGCCGCTGCTGCCCAAAGCATCATCATTGCAGTGGTTTGGTTAGCCCAGCCGAAGTATCTCCAGATCACACCAAACTCCGCCTGAGTAATTAAAAAGCCAATCGCAAACATAGGAATAGCAATTAATAAACGCTTTGGTAAAGCTTGCTGGGGCATTTTTACAAAGTCAGCAACAATCAAACGGGCTGAACGGAAAGCCGTATCACCGGAAGTAATTGGCAGAATAATGACACCTAATATCGCCAGAATGCCACCTAAACCACCCAACAGGCTGGTTGAAACTTCATGAACTACTGCAGCAGGGCCACCGTTAGATAATGTTGCTTGCAGCGCATCAGTTGTTTCGTAGAAAGACAGACCCAGAGTTACCCAGATTAAAGCGACAATGCCTTCACCAATCATTGCGCCATAGAAAATCTGACGACCATTTTTCTCGTTTTTTATGCAACGCGCCATTAAAGGAGACTGAGTTGCGTGGAAACCGGAGATTGCACCGCAAGCAATGGTAATAAACAGCAGTGGCCATAAAGGTAATTCTTTTGGATGCAGGTTAGCTGCGAAATCCAAACCTTGGCTGTAGAAGCTGTTATCACTAACCGCTAAACCAACGATCAAGCCAATAGACATGAACATTAACAAGCCACCAAAGAATGGATACAAGCGGCCAATAATCTTATCCACCGGAACGATGGTTGCGATAATGTAGTAAGCGAAGATAATGCCAACCCACAAGCTAACGCTCATTTCACTTAAATTACCCAGTAATTTAGCTGGGCCTAAAACAAATACCACACCCACTAGCAGCAATAGAACAACCGACAGGAAGTTCATGAAGTGCTTGGCAATTTTACCTAAGTGATTACCGACTACTGTAGGCACTGAAGCACCACCGGCACGAACCGATAACATGCCAGAGAAATAGTCATGCACCGCACCGGCAAAAATACAGCCGATCACAATCCAGATCATCGCGATTGGGCCGTATAAGGCGCCAAGGATTGGGCCAAAAATAGGACCCAGACCAGCAATATTTAATAGCTGAATTAGGAAGACTTTCTTGTTCGACATAGGAACATAGTCAACGCCATCAGGCATGCTAATTGCTGGCGTGTCGCGTTCTGGAGTTGGCCCAAAGACCTTCTCTACAAACCTGCCATAAATAAAATATCCACCGAGTAGGATACCCACACATAATAAAAACCAGCTCATGACGTTTCTCCGCCTGAATGTAAAATCTGCGGCGATTATTCTTTATTGCTGAAAACTGCTCTAGCGGATTTACAGTCAGTGGTCGGCTGCTCTATTTAGTGGTCATGGCAGAACCTGAGTGGTAAGCCTGATAAAATTACTCGGGTTTGATTGTTTTAGCGCAAAACAAAGCGCGGCCGAGAGTAGTCAAGGCTCGCTAGCTTGAATACACTAGCGTTATTGTTTGAACACAGGAAAAACCAACATGCCTTCTTTTGACGTGGTATCAGAAATCGATAAGCAGGAAGCCACTAACGCCGTGGATCAAGCCAAGCGACAGCTGACTACCCGCTGGGACTTTAAAGGTGTCGATGCCAGCTTTGAACTGAATGACATGGCAATTACATTGTTGGCTGCAGAAGAGTTTCAACTGGAGCAGATGAAGCAAGTACTTGAGCCTTGTCTGATCAAACGCGGCATCAAGGTCAGCTGCCTGGAATACTCAGAACCTCAAGGTAGCGGCAAGCAAATGAAAACGGTTGCCACTATGCAATGTGGTATTGATAAAGATCTCGGCCGAAAAGTGGTCAAGCTGATCAAGGAAAGTAAGATTAAAGTTCAACCTGCTTTGCAGGGTGACCAGGTTCGCGTCACCGGCAAGGCCCGCGATGACCTGCAACAAGTTATGAGCCTGCTAAAAGAAAGCGAGCAAATTGCACTGCCACTGCAGTTCAAGAATTTCAAAGATTGATCTGATCTTAATAATTAAATGGCTGTGCCTGCTGATTCTGATGTGGGCATCGCTTTTTCAATAACTTTGTCAATCTGAAATATTTTTCTATGCTGGTATAGAATATAAAAGTTACAGTAACCATTCAGCATGTCACACCAACCGATCCAATTTCTCCTGAATAAAGTCCGGCCATTTACCCGCAAATAATAACGACAAAGCCTCCCCAACACCGACCCCATGTTTTTGGCAGGTCGATATATAGCTCCGGATTCTGCAATACGCTTTCACGCCATCCCATGAGCGGAAGCAGCCTGATATCTTCTGCTGAACCTTGCTCATACGGAAGTCCCGTTCACCCTGATTATTG